>JAAAOD010000197.1 GCA_009908535.1 Verrucomicrobiota bacterium | reverse complement strand
GCAAACAAGGCGGTTGCAACTGGCCCTCCGCGCCAACCGGATGGAAGAGGCCCGGCGCCTTGCGGCGGATCTGCAAGGCGAGAAGGAGACCTTTGAGGTCCTTCACGGCCTGACGCGCCTTTCCATCAAAGAAAACGGTGTCGAAGACAGCATGGGGATGCTGACTGAATTGTTGAACCGCTTCCCCCTCGAGAGGGAGGTCCGCCTTCTCAAGGCGCGCGTTTTGCGGGCAACGGACAACCCGTTGAACCTCGTTCAGGCGAAGACCCACCTTCGCCAGCTTCTCCAGCGGACCGATGCGGTTTCCTTCCAGGCGGCGGCCTTCCTTCTCGTCGACGAGGGCTTTCCCTTGTTCGATGAAGAGAAACCGGCGGTCGTTTCCCACCTCCGCGCCCACCCGTATTTGGAGGACGGCCTGCAGCACATCGGAGCGGACAACCTGCGTCTTTTGATCGCTCGGACCGTAAGGATCGATCCGGACACCGCCTTGACCATGGCACAGGTGCTGCGGGGTTATGCGGAGGCGCAACCGGCGGATGATCTGTTGTACGCTTCGGTGGCGCAGTTGAAAGAGGGCGGTTTCGCGGAAGCCGAAAAAGTCCTGCGGCCGATGGAAGCGGACCCGGACCTCACACCGGAGCAGACCCTCGTCCTCGCACGCCAGGATTTCCTCGCCGGGCGCGACCCGTCTGCCATCGACCGGCTCGGGGAATTTCTGCAGCGCAACCCTTCGAACGAAGGCGCGTTACGAATGGTCCGCACCCGCCTCGCGCGCCCGAAGGCGGGGCTCTCCACAAAGCAGCAACTTCGTCTGCTCGATTTTCTTACCTCCCATCCCGCAGCCGAAGTTCAGGACCTTCTGGCGGCCTACCGTTCCAAGTTGGAACTGCAGCCCGGAAAGAAGGCGGCCTTGCTGGGGGAAGTCCGCGACCGGCTCGGGGATACCGATCCGATCGCTCTTGGCCTCTGGCTGCTGCAGGTTGGTGAATACGCCCGCGCCCTCGACCTTGTCGGCGAAGGCGAGGCGGTGGCTGACCCGGACGCCTTTGCCGTGCGCTTCGAGGCCCTCGCGACGATGGGGCGCACGGTGGAAGCCCGTTCCCTCGTCAACAAGGCCTCGGCTGGGTTGACCGGGTTTGAGGTCGCCTTCGCGCGTGCGCGCTTGGAGATTCTCGAGGAAAGGATGTCGGAAGCCGCCGCCCGGTTACGCGTGTGCGTGGAAGAGATGCACACGGAAGAGGAAAGCTCCCGGCTCTTCGATATCGCCGATCTGGCCTTCATCGCGGGTGACCGCGAACTACAGTTGTCCCTCTATGAGCGCGCTTTCGACGGTGGCATGGCCTTTCCGGAAAAACACGCCCTCTTCTTCATGAACCACCTGCTCGAGACCGAGGGCGTGGCCGCCGCGAAGGGATTCACCGGCTTCATGCGCACGGCCTTCCCGGATCATCCCGATTTCATCAACAACGACTGCTACCTTGACACCCTGTTGCAGCAGAACCACGCCGCTGCCATCGATGATATGTCACAGCTCGTGCGGGAGTATCCGGAGAATCCGAATTACCGGGTCACGCTCGCCCTTGCGAAGTTGATGGGGGGATACAACGACAGCGCCTTAGAGACCCTGAACGATGCCCAGGAGATACTCGATCTGGACGCCCTGCACACGAAAATGGTTTTCGCGCTCGTGCTGGCCGGTAATGGGAAGGAAAGCATGGGGCGGAGCATGTTCGGCGATGTCGACCGCTCGGGCCTGCTGGCGGAGGAGCGTCAACTCGTCGATGAATTCCTCTTCGGCGCGGACGATTTCTAAGCATGTCCGCGGAGGAAGCGACAACCCAGGGGAGAACTCCCGGGCCCGCGGGATGGGCGATCGCCGCGGGTCTCCTTCTGGGTAGCTGGGGGTGGCTGCTCCTGATCGCCCGCTATTACTGGGGAATGGAATCCTACTACAACTTCGGTTGGTTTGTTCCTCTCTTGGCGGCCTTCTTTTTCTATCGGATTCTCAGCAACGATACGTTTGTTCAAGGGCAGGAACCCTCCCGGCCGCGCCTCGTCGCCTTTGTCGGACTTTTGGCGGCAACGGTCGTCCTCGTCACGGTCGTGCGCCTTTTCAGTGAAGCCAATCCATTCTGGCGGGTTCCGCTCTGGGCGCACGCCCTGCTCCTGCTGGGATTTAGCTACGCGGTGATTCTCCTGTTCGGTGGGACGGCCTCCCTGCGCCGTTTCGCCTTCCCTTTTTTCTTCCTGCTGATGGCCTTGCCCTGGCCGTACCGGATCGAGACCCAGCTCGTGCACGCCCTGACAAGCCTGGTGACCGAACTGACCGTCATGACGGTGAATTTCATCGGCTACCCCGCGGTCGCGTCCGGGAACACCATCATGGTCGCCGATACCCGGGTGGGCGTGGAGGAGGCCTGCAGCGGCATCCGTTCGCTGCAGACCCTTGTCATGATGGCCCTGTTCCTCGGTGAGGTTTTCCGCAACTCGGTGGGCCGGCGGTTGCTCCTTCTGGCCGGGGCCGTCCTTATCGCCATTGCCTTCAACGGCTTCCGTGCCGTCAGCCTTACCCTCGTGACCATCGGAGGGGATGCGGACAAGTTTCAGACGTGGCACGACATGCTGGGGAATTTCAACGCCATTCTCTGCAGCATCCTCCTGTACGGGTTCGCCGAGTTCCTGAATCTGGTTCTTGGCAAGGAACCGCCCCGCGATTCCGTTCAGTTGCGATGGAGCCGGATGCCGCGTCGCGTTATCCTCGGCGGCACCGTCGCCGCCCTCGGCGGTTTCCTCCTTGCGGAAGGTGTCGTGAATGGTTACTACAGATTAAAGGAAGCGCGCAATCCGCCTCTTCCCGAACTTGCGCTCGACTGGTCGGTGGCGGAACGCTTCAACGGCGAACGCATGGAGCTTTCCGATGTCCTCCAGGAGGCGTTGCAGTGCGACTTCGGGGAAAAGGGCGTCCTGCAGTTACGGCCGCAGCTCGAGGCCAACGTCATACATTATGGCTACACCGGGGAAAACCGGATGGCCAGTGTCTCTTCCTTCGGGCATTCACCAAAGGTGTGCATGGCTTCAATGGGCGCGCGCCTTCTTGGCGAGAAGGACTCCATGAGCGTTCAACTGAACAGCATTCCCTGGGAGATCCGGCACTACGAGTTCGTCATCGACAAGGCCATGACCCCCGAAAAAGTCCACGTTTTCTGGCTGGTCTGGGAGGCCCAGCGCATGGGCGTGGAGGCGGAGGAGCTGGGATCGTTGACGTGGCGGAACCAGTGGCAACTGGTCAGAAATGGACGTCGGAATTTCGACCGCCAGGTTTTGCTGATTTATTTCCTTGGCGACCATGCTCCTTTTCTCGTCCGCGAGAAAGTGCGGGAAATTCTCGACGGGCTGGTCGCGGATGCCCCACGCGACCAAGCTTAAAGCAACAACTCGGAAAGGAGGGAACGCTCCTGCGGCAGAAGGTTTTCCCTGTCGATACCGTCGGCCAGCGTGATCGCTCTGGGCAGCTCCCGGTTGGCGAGATGAATGGAGGCCATCATGATGCGGAGCATGCGGTCGCCTTCGAGCATCGCCGCGGGTAACTGCTCCAGCAGCTCGGAGGCCAGCTTCTCCTTTCCGGAGACGGTATAGGCAAAGGACAGCAGTACCCGGAATTCCGCGATGTCGGGCATCTCCGTGACCAGTTCCTCAATCAGCGCACGGGTTTCCGGAAGGTCCTCGCGATACAGGGTGCGGAAATAAAGGAAGGGGATTTTGTCGCGGACGTCCGTGGTCAGCTGCCGTGGGTCCACCTCCCGCAACATCCGTTCGATCCCGTTTTCATCGCCGGCGGAATAATAATAGGCGAGGAGTTTCACCCGGGCGGTACCCGGGTTTTCCAGCGTGGTTTCCAGTTGCTCGAACAGGTGGATAAGTAGTTCGACATCGAGGCCGCGGATCAGGATGGAATCCATCCACTCGACCTCGGATTCCTCCACCGCCTCGGCCGCAAGGGTGAGCGTCTGGTGAACGCTCTCCTCTTCATCCATGCGGGACTGGGCCATGGCGCGAAGGACCAGGTTGCGTGCCGTCTGTAACGGATTTTCGCTCAGGGATAAATTATAGGCATCTTCCGGAGAACCGGAGAGGATCAGGGCAAGCTGGCGGGTATGGAAGAGATCCGGGTCGGATCCTGCGCGCGGATCCTCGAGGTAACGCAGAGAGGTTTCCAGGTAGGAATGCCGGACCAGCCAGTCCGTGAAGCTGGCCAGCAGGGTCGTGGCGTCCCCGCCCTCCGCGCGGCGGTTCAGTTTGTTAAACGTTGCTTCCGCCCGAGCCAGCGCCTGGTCGGGATCCAGGCCTTCCTGTAGTCGCAATGACAATACGTTCATGTTGTCGGTAATGGTGGCTTCAGGATGGTCCACCAGAAGATCCTCGATCGACTGACGCTCCTCCGCGGAAAGCACGGTCCAGAAAGCAAGACGGGTGCGCAGGGCTTCCAGCCCGAGCGGGTCCGTCCGTCGGCTGAGTTCCCGAAGCAGGCCCATGGCCTCCCGTCGCTCTTCCGGACCGAACCCGGGCAGGGAGGACGCCGCGTTGATGTAGGTTCCGAGGACCTCCCGGTCCCCGTGTCCGTTTTCAAGCAGGGTGCGGGCCAGTCGGAAGGCTGCACGATGGCGGCGGTCCTTCTCAAGGAATTGGAGGCGGAGAACCTGGACCCGCGGATCTTCAGCGGCTTCCTTTTCCAGATCGTAAAGATAGGGGCGAACCAGGGATCCTTCGCCTGTTCCCAGTCCGTATCGGATCATGTCGATCGTTTCCTCAAAGGAAAGAAGCCCTTTGTCCGCCGCTTCGGTCCACCATTCGAGGGTTCTGGGGTGATAGACCTCGGCCGCGTAGGCGCCGAGGAGCCGGAGTGCTTCTTCGCTGTCCGGGGCCAGATTGTAGGCTGACTGGATCTTGAAGTAAGCGGTCCGGTCCTCGCCGTCGGTTTTCAAGTCCTTCGCTTCGCTGAGGTGCTGGTGGGAACGGACCCCCTTGGCGACCGAATAAACGACGGGGAGAGAAAGGATCCCGACGACGAGGAGTACGAGGGCGCTGAGGAGAAGCTTCTTCTTCATGGCGGACGAGCGAATTTCCACGAGAATGGCGAAAGGACGAGGTGTGGACAAGCGCGAAGGGGTTCAGGCAACCGGATATCGGTCAATCGCCAAAAAAGCCCCGGGCGATCACCCGGGGCTCAATGGAGTGGAATCCGTTTCCGTTGCTGTCAGGAAGGCCTAGGCCTTCTTGCTGCGACGGCGGCGACGCATGTACATCAACAGCCCCATCGTTCCCATGCCAAGGAAGGCGTAGGTGGACGGTTCCGGAATGACCGGATCGACGAGCACCTGGGTGGACCCGAAGGTCAGGTTGTCGATGGCGTACCCGGCCGGTTCGTTCCCAGTGATGGAAAAGGTCACCCCGGCGATGGAGTTGACGCCGCTCGAATCGGCAAGCCCGAAGAACTCGATCCCCGTCGTGTTATTGGTGACGCTGCCGAGGGCGGACCCATCCCGCTTGTAGGCGGTGATGGACATACTGGCCACGTTATCGAAGAAGCCACCGTCAAGGCCGACCGCGTTGACATCCTTGGAGAACAGGATGGCAATGGGACCGTTGAACGTCGGCGAACCACTGAGAACCGGCGAGGTCGGGTTGGCACCATCCGTGGTAATGAAGGTGTTCGGGGCGCCGGAATCGAGGGCCAGCGGACCGGTCGGAGAACCAGTAAGGATATCGAGGCCGGTAATGGGATCTGTCGACTGGGACTGACCAGCGAAATAACCTTCAAAATCGACATCCACGTTCCCCAGATCAACGCTGGAAAGCGTGTAGGAAGGGTTGACGGTATTCAAACCGAATTCACTGAAGGTGATCGTCGAGGCGCTCGCCGTGAACGAAGATTCGTCCAGACGAACAAACTGTCCGAATGCCGTACCGGCGATGAAGACAGCGCTAAGCAGTAGACCGAGTTGTTTTTTCATGATGGTAGGTTGTTTTTGATTTTTCCCAAGCCCCCCCTGTTTGCGACTAAGGAAGACTTTTTCTATGGTTAGGGTAAAACCCTTATCGGTCAATCCTTTATTTTCTTCCCCGCAAAAAAGTTGGGTTAATAGGGTTTTGAAGATCCGCTGATGGCGAGAAAAGCAACCGGAGAAGCGCCCACGAAATCGGGGTTGGCCTCAGGGCTGGAGCCGTTCCAACTGCCATGGGGAACCGTCGGCCTCCTGCCGCTGGTAAAGGAAGCGGTCATGGAGGCGGTTCTGGCGACCCTGCCAGAATTCGTAGGAGGATGGGCGGATGCGGTAGCCTCCCCAGAAGGAGGGTAAGGGGACCTTGCCGTCGGCGAATTTCCGTTTCATCTCCTCCAGCTTGGCCTCGAGGAGAGAACGGGACTTGATGATGGAGGACTGCTGCGAAGACCACGCTCCGAGCCGGCTGCCGAGGGGGCGGGAGGCGAAATAGGCGAAGGATTCGGCGTTGGAGATGCGCTCGGCAGTGCCGTTAAGGCTGACCTGCCGTTCCAGCTCAAGCCAGAGGAAGCAGCAGGAAACCTTGGCGTTGGCCTCGATGTGATCGGCCTTGCGGCTCTCGAAGTTGGTGAAAAAGACGGGGCCGCGCTGGTCGAATTTCTTGAGCAGGACCGTCCGCGTGAAGGGCTGGCCTTCCGGATCGACGGTGGCGAGGACCATGGCGTTGGGCTCGGGAACCTCGGCCCGTTGGGCTTCCTCGAACCACTTCCGGAACTGGTCGACCGGATCGGGGGCGAGGTGTTCGCGGTCGAGGGCGGCTTTCCTGTATTCCCGGCGAAGGTCGGCGATGTCCATATCAGCGAACGAGAAAGATGACAACGAGGGCCGCGAGGACAAAGCGGTAGTAGGCAAAAATTGTCAGACCGTGGCGTGTGAGCCAGGCGACCAGCCATTTGACGGCAAGCGCGGCGGAGACAAAAGCGACGGCGATGCCAAGCAGCAGCGGTCCCATGTCGATGGCCATGAAGAGGGCGGGGCCGCTGGTCACCGTTTTGTAGCCGGCGGCGGCGGTCAGGGTAATGAGACCGAGAAGAAAACTGAACTCCGCCGCCTTGGCGGGGGGCAGGCCGGCAAGGTACCCGCCGACAATGGTCATCATGGAACGGCTCGTCCCCGGCCACATCGCGATGCACTGCAGAAAGCCGATGAGGAGGGATTGGCGCACCCCGAGGGTGTGCAGATCGGTGACGTCGTCGCCGCCCATGTGGTGATGCTTGCGCCAGTTCTCGATGCCGATCATGAGGAAGCCGCCGACGGCGAGGGCGATGGCGATGGGCAGCGGCGCGAAGAGGGCGGCCTCGATGAAGTCGTCGAACAGCAATCCGAGAACGGCGGCAGGGAGAAAGGCGAGGAGGAGGTTGCGGGCGAGCCGGCGGCCGACCGGATTCAGACCCAGACAACCGAGGATGGCCTGGTAGATCCGGGGCCAGTAGAGGATGAGCACCGCCAGGATGGCCCCCGCCTGGATGACGATGGCATAGGCGTCGGCGGCTTCCTTCAGGGTCACCACCTCGCCGCCCGGCGTGCGGAGGAGCTGCCCTTCCTCGTCGAGAAGCGGATCCTCGCTGTTCAGGCCGAGCAGCTCATTGGTGAGGAGGAGATGCCCGGTGGAGGAGATGGGAAGGTATTCCGTAATGCCCTCAACCACCCCGAGGATAATCGCTTCCATGTAGCCGAGCTGCGCGATCTCCTGGACTTCGCGGCCGGGTCCTTCCTCTTCCGTGTCGTCGGCGGGTCCTCCCTGTGCCGGAAGCGGGGAGTTCCCGGAGAACAGGGCGAGGAGGAAAAGCAGCCGCCATGTCCTCATTGTTCGTTTCCGGGAGAGGGTTGCTGGAGCGCTTCCTCGTAATAAGGAACGAGGGTCTGCAGGTGCGTTTCCACAACGCGCCCGACGGCCTTGGGCGGAAGGACGCCCTTATGCAGCTCGAACAGGGCGGTGAGGAGGGCCAGCTCGATATCCACTTTCTTGGGACTGACCTTCTTCATTTCCTCGAGGAGCTCGAAGGCTTTCGCTTCCGCTTGTTTGTAATCCTGAAAATTCTGTTCCTCCGGTGTCATGAGCTGGCACAGTGTGGCCGGGACCCGGCAAATGAAAAGCCTGAATCGGAATTATCCGGCCCGGTCCGGCGGCAGGACCCGCTTGCGGATTCCGACCACAACACCGACAAAGGCGAACCCGAGCAGGCAGCAAAGGAGCGTCGCCGCGTAGACGGCGTCGGTTTTCAGTTCCGCCTTGTAGATGAGGATGCGGAAGCCGAGTCCGCCCGCCCCGGCGGAGGAACCTGCGAAAATTTCGCCGGTTACGGCCCCGATGACCGCGAGGGTGGCGGCGATCTTCGCGCCGGTGAAAAAGGAGGGCAGGGCGGAGGGAATGCGCAGCAGGGCGAGTTCCTGCCAGCGGCTGGCCTTGTAGAGCCGGAACAGGTCAATTTGTTCCTCCGGGATGCTGAGGAGGCCGTGCAGGGTGCTTGCGACGACGGGAAAAAAGCCGATCAGAAAGGCGATGAGAGCGACGCTGTGGATGCCGACGTCGAAGAGGATGACGATGATCGCGGCCGTGGCGAGGATGGGGATCATCTGCATGAAGATGACGAGTGGATAGAGGCTGTAGCGGAGCCAGCGCGACAGGGCGAGGAACAGGCTCAGGGTGAAGCCGAGGGCGATGGCGCCGAGAAAACCGAGGAGGGCCCCGGCGAAGGTCACCCATGCGGCATTGGCGAGGACGGCGGCCTCGCGGACAAGGGCAAGCAGGACGGCATGCGGGGCGGGGAGAAGAAAGTCATGCAGCTGCCACGCCGCCTTGACGGCGTACCATGCGGCCAGCAGCACCCCCACCGCGAGGGCTGGAAGGAGCCCCTTCCAGAAAGGATGGTCAGGCCGCGGGCTCATCGTGTGGAAGGGTTTTCTCCACCATGGCGGTGATGTCGCCCACGCGCTGTTGAAAGACCAGTGACTCGCGCGTCGTGTGGTTCCTTGGCGCCGGGAGGGGATTTTCCACGACATCGAGCAGGCGCGCGGGCTTTCCCGAAAGGATCAGCAGCCGGTCCGCGAGGAAAACCGCCTCGGAGACGGAATGCGTCACGAAGAAGGCGGTCCAGTGCGCCTGGGCCTTCAGCCGGAGCAGCTCCTCATTGAAGTGGTTGCGGGTAAAGGTATCGAGGGCGGCGAAGGGCTCGTCAAAGAGGATGAGTTCCGGGTCGACGGTGAAGGCGCGGGCGAGGGATACGCGCATGCGCATGCCCCCGCTGAGCTGGTGGGGGCGCAGGTGGAGGTCTCTTCCCAGACCGACCCGCCGCGCCCAGTGCGCGGCGACCTCGCGCCGGGTCGCTTTCGCCACCCCGCGCAGGCGCAGCGGGAGGGCGATATTGTCGGCCACATTCGCCCAGGGAAGGAGGTTGGGATCCTGAAAGACGAAACCGAGCCGATCCTCGGGCGCTTCCCGCCTCATCGTTCCCTCCGTGGGGGAGAGAAGGCCCGCAACGAGGCGCAACAGGGTCGACTTCCCGCAGCCGGACGGTCCCAGAACGGCGATCATTTCACCCGGGCGGGCTTCCACCTGCAGGTTTTCGAGGACCCTTGTCCCGTCCGGGTAGCTCAGACCGATGTTGTGGAGCCGGACTGCGGAATCCTCCGCCATCTCAACTCGGATCGCGCCACTTGCCATGCTCCTTGATCAGATCGATGAGGGCCTCGACGGCCTGGTCGGCCGGGATGTGATGGCGCACGCATTCCTTGCCCACGTAGAGATTCACTTTGCCCGGGGCACCGCCGACGTAGCCGAAATCGGCGTCGGCCATTTCCCCCGGTCCGTTCACGATACAACCCATGACGGCGATGGTGACCCCTTTGAGGTGGCCGGTGGCCTCGCGAATGCGCTGGGTGGTGGACTGGAGGTCGAATAGGGTGCGGCCGCAACTCGGGCAGGCAACGTACTCCGTCCGTGTGGTACGGGTACGGGCACCCTGAAGGATATTGTAGGCGAGGGTGACCGCCTGCCTTGGCGACGAAACACTCTCCACGCTGACAACGTCCCCGAGGCCGTCGGCAAGGAGTGATCCTGCCAGCATGCTGGCCTCCAGCAGCCGATCGCCGAAGCCCTCGTGTTGCGGCAGAATCAGCCCCTCCGAAAGGCAACGGACCCAGAGCGGAGCTTCGATGCCCATGGAGCTGAGCACTTCGGCAAGCTGGCGAAAGCGGCCGACGGCATGGATTTCCGGGTCGGCGTGGAAGGCGGAAGGATCCAGGGTCATCAAAGGCAGCCCATGGTGCGTGGGCAGGTCCTCCGGATTCCACAGGACGAGATCCTCCGGGGTCGTGGCGAGGGCAAGGCGCGCGCCGCAGGCGGTGGCGAGTTCCTTCCATAATGCCCACTCTTCCCGCCCGGGGCGTGCGAGGAGCCAGACATCCCCTTCCCGCGTTCCCTCGCGGAGGCGTTCATCGGGATGGCGGAAGGCGGCAAGGTCCCAGACGGGAAATTCACCGTTGCTCCCGATCGCCTCGCGCCAGGAAGGCATGAGACCGAGCTGGTCGGGATGCAGTTTGAGGACGAGGCCCTCGATAGGCGCCTCGCCGAGGTCGACCTGCAACTTGTTGAGGACGGCCTGCCACTGCGGGAGTTCCGATGCCGCCGCCGGTGCGGCAAAGGGATGGAACACGAGGGGGGATTCCATCGGTCCGAGGCGGAAGCCTGCGCCCAGGTTGGTTTCCGGAACGGCGCGTCGCACATAGACATAAGGATCGACAGGATCGGGTTCAGTGCGTCTGGCAGCGTCGCGGAAGAGGGCCTCCGCCTTGTCAGCGAGGGCGCGGGCGACGGGAACCTCCGCAACCGGATCCTCGGTGAGGGAGACGCGGATGGTGTCGCCGAGGCCGTCCTGCAGCAGCGAGCCGATCCCGATGGCGCTTTTGATGCGGGCGTCGTCTCCGTCCCCGGCTTCCGTCACCCCGAGATGGAGGGGATAGTGCATGTCCTCGGCCTCCATTTTCGCTACCATGAGGCGGTAGGCCTGGATCATTACCTTCGGATTGGAGGCTTTCATGGAGAGGACGATGTCCTTGAATCCATGGGATTCGGCGATGCGGAGAAACTCGAGGGCACTTTCGCACATGCCAAGGGGGCTGTCCCCGTAGCGATTCATGATGCGGTCGGAAAGGCTGCCATGATTGGTGCCGATCCGCATGGCACGACCGAGTTCCTGGCAGCGGAGGACGATGGGGGAGAAGGCCTCATGGAGCCGCTGCAGTTCTTCCTCGTATTCGGAATCCGAATACTCACGCTGCTGGAAACGCTTCTTGTCGGCGTAGTTTCCCGGATTGATACGGACCTTTTCCACATGCAGGGCGGCTTCCATGGCCGCCTGGGGCAGGAAATGAATGTCGGCAACCAGCGGAACCGCGCCGAATCCGGCATCGCTGAAGCGCTTGCGGATCTTCCCGAGGGCGCGGGCGGCCTTGAGATTCTGCGCAGTGATGCGAACCACTTCGCACCCCGCCTCGGCGAGAGCGATGGCCTGGTTTGTAGTCGCCTCGACATCCTGCGTCGGGGTCGTGGTCATGGACTGCACGACGATGGGGGCGTCGCCGCCGATGGTCACGGGACCGACGCGGACCGGACGCGATCTGCGCCGGACGGTTGTGAATCGCGAATGGCAGTAGGGCGCGTTGCGGGTGATGGCGGTCATTAATCTTCGGAAAACTCGATGGGAACCCGCTGCTGGGCGGCTTCCTCCGCCTCGGAAATGGCACTTTCATTGCGGGCCACGCGACCGACATCGAAGAAGGTCACGTAGACGAAGACGGCGAGAAAGAAGAGCATGAAGGCGCCCTGCGCGGAGGCGATGATGCGGGGGGAGACCGGACGCCCGCGCAGACGCTCCACGGTGGCGAAAGCCATGTGGCCGCCGTCGAGCACCGGGATGGGCAGCAGGTTCAGAATAGCGAGGTTTACATTGATGAGAACAACAATGGAAAGGACCTCGAGAATCCCGATCTGGGAAATCACATAGAGGGTGTAGCCGATGCCGACCGGGCCGGAGAGGTTGCTGATGCCGATGTCGGAGCGCGGATGGACGAGGGCGCCAAGGACATTCAAGGTCAGAGTAAAGGCATCCGCCACCTGCGTGAAGGGATCGATGTGCCGTAGGGAGGTGACCTGTTCCCAGCGAACCCCGATCATCGGGGTCTTGTCCCCGCCTTCGGTGTAAACGACCTCCTCCGGCTGCACGGATACGGACCGCTTCTCCTCGCCTCGCTGAACGGCCAGTTTGAGCGCGGAATCGGGATTTTCGCGAATCAACTCACTCAGCGCGGAGGTGTGGTAAAGCGGCTCCCCGTTGGCCGCGAGGATGCGGTCGCCCGCCTGCAGTCCGGCGTCTTCGGCCGGGGAGTGCTCCATGACCGCCCCCACCTTCAACGGATTCGCCGGTGCGATGCCGATACGGCGGATGCCCTCGTGTTCATCAAGGACAGGAAAAAGCGTCACCTCGCGCCGTTCGCCGTCGCGCCGGATCGTCAGCTCGGTTTTCGGGTTTCCGTTCGAGGAGCGGCCGGTTCCGGTGGTGACGGCGTAGACGATGTCCTCCCAGTCGCTCACTTCCTCGCCGTCGACCGCGACGATGACGTCCCCCGGCTGAAGGCCCGCGCGCACCGCGGGTCCCTGGCGCTCCATGCCCTCCGCATCGGTCATCGAGTCGACGGTATAGCCGATGGTGGTGCTTTCGCTCTGGGCGCTGACGGGGAGGCCCGTTACCCAGAGGACCGTGCCGAGAAGGAGGGCGAAGAGGATATTGAACAGGGCGCCCGCGCCCGCCACGGTCATCTTGTCCGTGTAGGAAAGCCGCGGAAGGGCTTCCCGCGGGGCCTCGTTCTCGCCTTCGATGCCCCGCATATCCGCCATCTGCGGAAGGGCGACATAACCGCCCAATGGAAAGAGGGAGACGCGCCAGTCCACTCCCCGTTTGTCCTTCCATCCGAACAGTTTCGGTCCGAAACCGATGGAAAAGCGTTCAATGCGCAGGCCGCGCCATCGTGCGGCGAGGTAGTGGCCCCATTCATGCACGAAGATCGAGGCCCCGAAAAAAAGGACGACGAGAAGGATGGCAAAGGGATCGGACAGAATGCGTAGCAGCATAAAAAAGGAAATTTCCTCAGGTAAGATGGTTTTGCAACTGCTCTGCCGCCGTCTTCCGCAGGCTTTCCTCAAACAGGGTCAACTCGTCGAGGCCGGGCAATGCGGGTACATTCCGGGCAAGGGTTTCCTCGATGATCCGTGCAATACCGGAAAAGGGGATCCGCTTGGCAAGGAACGCTTCCACGGCCACGCTGTTGGCGGCGTTAAACAGAGCCGGGAGGGCGCCGCCCCCGCGCAGGGCCTCCCGCGCCAGCCGCAGACAGGGAAACTTTCCCCAGTCCGGCGGTCGCAGCTCAAGGTGATGAATTTTCATGAGGTCCAGTGGCTCCGAAGTGGGCTCCATTCGTTCCGGATATCCAAGAACATGCTGGAGGGCGAACGTCATCGATGGGGGGGATAGCTGGGCGAGAAGGCAGCCGTCGATAAATTCAACCAGGCTGTGGATAAGGCTCTGCGGATGGAGGACGACATCGATGGCTTCCGGCGGAACGTCGAAGAGCCAGCGGGCCTCGATCATTTCAAGGCCCTTGTTCGCCATGGTGGCGGAATCGATGGTGATTTTCGGTCCCATGGCCCAGTTCGGATGGCGCAGAGCTTCCTCGAGGGTGACCGCTTCCATTTCCCGGCGCGTATGATGAAGAAACGGACCCCCCGAAGCGGTGAGGAGGAGCCGGCGCACCGATGGCGCGGCCTCCCTCCCATCGAGGCACTGGAAAAGCGCGTTATGTTCGGAATCCACCGGCAGCAATCGGCCCGGGCAGGCCTTGACCGCCGCCATCACCACCTCGCCGCCCACGACGAGAATCTCCTTGCTGGCGAGGCCAACGACTTTGCCCGCCTCAAGGGCCGCCAGCATGGGGCGTAATCCGTCGATGCCGGTGGTGGCGACGACAATGACGTCCGCCTCTGGCAGGGCGGCCAGCTCGACAAGCCCTTCCATCCCGCTCTCCCGAAAGAGGCGGGTATGCGGCACCTCAAAGCGATGCGCGATTCCGCGAAGGGCCTCGGCGTTGCTGTGCGCGGCCGCTCCGAGAAGCCGGAAGAGCCCGGGATGCGCCGCGATTACGGCAAGGGTGTTCTCCCCGATGGAGCCGGTGGCACCAAGGAGAACGACGTTGCGTGGCAGGGATTCCATCTTCTCAAAGGAATATCCAGATCAGCGCGTACCCCACGGGTAAAGCGAGAAGGAGACTGTCACTGAGGTCAAAAAATCCGCCGATGCCCGGAATGGCCACCCCGGAGTCCTTCACATTCGCCTCCCGCTTGAAGGCGCTTTCGAGCAGATCCCCGCCAACGCCGGCGAGGGAGATAAAGACCGCCATCCATGCCGCACCGCCGGGTCCGAGGGATTCCGGCAGCCATTGGCCGAGGAAAATAACATAAAGGACACTGATCACCACGGCCGCCGTCACCCCTCCGGCGAGGCCTTCCCAGGTCTTGTTCGGACTCAGGATGGGGGAAAGCTTGTTTTTCCCCAGCCACATGCCGGTCAACAGCGCCCCGACATCCCCGAACTTGGTCACCGCGATAATCCAGACGAGAAGGGCAACGCCGCTTTCATGGACGATGAGCACGCCGGAACCAAAGGGGAAAAGGAGGAAAAACACCGCCCCGGTGGTGGCCAGCGTATGGGCTGTGATCTCGCCCGAATTCGAGCGCAGGAGGCAGGCAATCGCCATCAGGACAAGGCCCAGGCACAAGAGGGCGAAGGGCGGCAGCACCCACGGCGGGAAGAAAATCATCGTCAGTAAAAGGACGACGAAGGCCAGCATGGAAAAGCCGCGGTCGATGGAACGTCCGGATCGCCGCAGGAGCCAGGAAAACTCGACGAAGGTGCCAGTGCCGAAAACAGCCAGAAGGAGGAAAGCACCGGCATCGCCGAGAAGGTACGGAAGCCCGAGGATCAGCGTCCAAAGGACAAGGGTGGCAAGGATTCGGTCTTTCATGGAGACGACTGCAGTTGCGCGCTGGTGAGGCCGAAGCGGCGTTGCCGGTTGCGGTAGGCATCGATCGCCGCATGAAACGCGTCTTTGTCGAAATCCGGCCAGTATTTCTCCGAGAAGAAATATTCCGCGTAAGCGCTTTGGAGAAGGAGAAAATTCGAGACCCGGTGCTCCCCGGAAGTCCGGATGACGAGGTCCGGATCCGGCATTTCACCGGTGTAGAGATACCGCTGCAGGGCCGACCAGTCGAGGGAGGCGGGATCTTCCTCGCCGGTTTGCACGGCCTTTGCGTAATTGCGGATGGCGTCAAGGATCTCCGTACGCGAGCCGTAGTTGAGGGCCAGCGACAGGGTCCAGCGGGAGAAATCCCTCGTCGCTGCCACGGTTTCCTCGATCCGCTTGACGACGCGCCCGGGAAGGCCATCAAGGCGGCCGACGACGCGCAGGCGCACCTGCTTTTCGATAAGGTCGTCGCGCTGGGCCTTCAGAAAGGAATCGAGCAGCCGCATCAGCGCGTCGACTTCCGTGCGCGGACGTTTCCAGTTTTCGACGGAAAAGGCGTAAAGGGTCAGGTAACGCAGATCGATATCGCGGGCCGCCTCGAGGATGCGCTTCACATTCTCGACGCCATGACGGTGGCCCTCTTCGCGGCGAAGACCCCGCGTCTGGGCCCAGCGGCCGTTGCCGTCCATGATGATGGCGACGTGGGTGGGCAGGGTTCCACGGGAAGGGGTGGCTTCGTTGGCTGAACTCATGCGTCGAGTGGAATAGCAAGAAACGACAGCGCCGGAGGGCAATCGAATTTCAAATACTGTGGTCCATACAGGCGGCGGGATCCTTTTCCGCCGAGCCGACCACGCGGGCGGGCACGCCGGCGACGGTGACATGAGCGGGGACGTCGCGCAGGACCACACTGCCGGCACCGATTTTCGCTCCCTCCCCGATCTCGACATTGCCGAGGATCTTCGCCCCCGCTCCGATGAGGACGCCGGTGCGGACTTTCGGATGGCGGTCCCCGCGCGTTTTTCCGGTGCCCCCGAGGGTGACTTCGTGAAGGAGGGAAACATTGTCCTCGATGACGGCGGTTTCACCGATGACGAGGCTGGTGGCGTGGTCGAAGAGGACACCGGCCCCGATACGGGCGGCGGGATGAATGTCCACGCCGAAGACCTGGGAGTTGATGCTCTGCAGGTAGAGGGCGATTTCCCGGCGGTCCTGTTGCCACAGCTCATGGGCCACGCGGTGCGCGGTCAGGGAGAGAAATCCTTTGAAGTAGAGAAAGGGAGCGAGGAATCCTTCCGAGGCCGGGTCGCGCTGGTCAATGGCAACGATGTCCCGGCGTGCCTGCTCGCCGATGTAGGGCTGCTGCAGGAGGACCTCGACGAAGAGATCGTGCAGGTAGGGCTCCGCGATGGCGTGGTGGCCGAATTTCCGCGATACGCGGTGGGCGAGGGATTCCTCAAGGGTTTCGTTTTCGAGGATGCTGGTGTGGATCAGTTCCGCGAGCACGGGTTCGCGATCGGCGGCCCCGGCGGCCTCCTCGCGGAGGCGCAGCCAGACGGGATCCGGTGCGGAGGAATCGGGTTGAGCGGGTTCACCTGCCATGACGACGCAAAAAATACAGGCTAGGAGACAGAAGGCCGTCTAAGCAAAGACAAACCGCCGGCCATTGACCCCGGGGAATGATTTGCTCAGAGAAGGCACCTTATGAGAACGGTACTTGATCGCGCTTTTTCTCTTTTGTGCCTTGTCTGCTGGCTTCCCCTCGCCGGCTTTGCGGCAGCCGGTGTGGAAGGAAAGTGGCGGACGATCGACGATGAAAGCGGCCGGGCCAAGTCCGTTGTCGACATCGCGATGACTCCGGACGGACTGCAGGGCAGGGTAGTGAAAATCCTGCACAGCGACCGCGGGCCAAATCCGCTTTGCGAGAAGTGTCCCGGTGAACGGCGGGGAGAGCCGGTTACGGGGATGGTCATCCTGTGGGGATTGCGCAAGGACAAGGACGGCAGCTGGAGCGGGGGACGCATTCTCGACCCCACGAATGGGAAAATCTACAAGGCAAAGCTTCGGCTGCAGGAGGACGGCCGCCTCGCCGTGCGCGGATTCATCGGGTTTTCCCTTCTGGGCCGGACGCAGGTCTGGGAACCGTTGGAGTAGGTTGCGGAAAAGGAAAAGCTGGTTCCCTTTGCGGGTTGATTATGAAAAGAAAAATTCTCTCTCTTCTCTTTGCGGCGGCGCTTGCGCTGCCTATGTCGGCTGCCGTCAAGAACGGCGACGATGCCCCCGCGTTCACCCTCACCACCATGAAGGGCAAGGAAGTCAGTCTCTCTGATTACGAGGGCAAGACCGTGGTCCTGGAATGGGTGAATCCCGGTTGTCCCTTCGTCCGGAAGTTCTACGACAAGGGCCACATGGGGAAGTTTCAGGAAAAGGCCGCAGAAATGGGAGTGGTCTGGTTGGCCGTCAATTCCACCAGTCCCGGTCACCGTGATTACCTCACGCCCAAGGAAAGCCGGAAGTGGGCGAAAGAGCATGGCTTTGCCGCCAAGTGGCTCATGGATCCGGACGGTACTGTCGGCAAGGCCTACGGTGCTAAAACGACCCCGCACATGTACATCATCAATCCGGATGGAAAAGTTGTTTACCAGGGCGCGATCGATAGTATCCGGGATGCCAGTCCCGCCAGTATCGGCGAAGCGACCAATTATGTCATGGAGGCCCTCACGGCTATGGAGAAGGGCGAGGACATCCCGGACGCGCGGACGCGGCCGTACGGTTGTTCGGTCAAATACAGATCCTGATTGATCTTCCCTCCACTCCCGTCCTTAACGGCGGGAGTTTTTTATGTCATGGGAGCAGCCATTGAACTGGAAGGAGTGACGAAGCGGTATCGGGAGCACCTCGCGGTGGACAGCTTCGATGTCGAGGTGCCGGAAGGCAGCGTCTTTGGTTTTATCGGGCCCAACGGGTCGGGAAAGACGACCACGCTGCGCATGATTCTCCGCATCATTGAGCAGGACGCGGGCGTGATCCGTGTTTTCGGGCGCGCGCACAGCCCGAGTGCGGTGGACGGCATCGGCTACCTTCCCGAGGAGCGGGGGATGTATCGCAAGATGACGGTCCTCCGCCAGCTCATGTACTTCGCGAGGCTGAAGGGAATGAACAGCCGGGAGGCGAAAAAGGCGGCACTGGACTGGCTGGACCGCTTTGGTCTGGAGGATTGGAAGGACAAGAAGCTTGAAACCCTCTCCAAGGGCATGAGCCAGAAGATCCAGTTTATCGCCACGGTCGTGTCGCGCCCGCGGCTGCTCATTCTGGACGAACCTTTCTCCGGCCTCGATCCGGTCAATCGCGAAACCATCCGGGACAGCCTCACCGAGATGAAGCGCAACGGCACCACCTTGCTCTTCTCCACCCATGACATGCCCACCGCGGAAGGACTCTGCGACCATATCTGCATGATCTATCGCGGCCAGAAGGTACTGGACGGATCCCTGCGGGAAATTCAGCGGCAATACGGACAGGACACCGTCCGGCTCGGATTTGCCGACAACACGGAGGTCGGGGAGGATCGCCTTGCCGGGCTCGGGGAACTGCGTTCGAGGGGACGATTCCAGGAGGGCCGGTTGCGGGGCGACCCGCACGAAGTCCTCCGGGAGCTGGCCGCGCTGGGACCCCTCGACCACTTTGAGGTCGTGCATCCGTCGCTGCAGGACATTTTTGTCCGCATCGCCCAGCCCTCGCCGGAGGAGATGAAGGCGGAGATCGAGGGGGAGGAGCCATCCCATGCGTAAAGTTCTAGCCGTCGCCCTCACCGAATATCGGCAGGTCGTCCTGACGAAATCCTTTCTCCTGAGCCTTCTTTTCCCCCTTTTGATCTACGGGACCCTTTTCGCGGCCCAGGTTTTCCTCGGTGACCAGACCGATCTCAAAGACCGTGAACTTGTGGTGGTGGACCGCACGGGACGGATTCTCGAGGGGTTGCAGGAGGCGAACCGCGAACGCAACCGTAGTGACGACGTCATGCGGGACGGGAAGCAGGTCTCTCCGAAATTCATTATCAGTGGATATGGGGCGGAGCCGTTCCCGGGCGACAAAGAACTGCTGGTGGAGCTGAGCGAACGGGTCCGCAACGGCGAAATCTTCGCCTTTGCCATCATCGGTCCCGACTACTATCCGCCCGAGGGCGGGGAAGAGGACTGGCTGCAGTACTATTCCGACAGCCCGACCTTCAACCGCCTGCCGGACTGGCTCGCCGAAACCACGCGGGAAATCGTCGAGGAGCAGCGTTTCGAGGATGCCGGTTACAACCGCCGCGAGATCAATCCGCTGACCAGCCACAACCGGATCGAGCGTTACAGCCTCGCCGAAGTGGATGAAGAGGGAAATCTCATCGAGCCGGAGGAGGAAAACCGGTTAGCCGCCTTCCTCATTCCTTTCGGCCTCGTCATGCTGATTTTCATTTCCATCCAGATGACCACCCCGATCCTCTTGAATTCGGTCATCGAGGAAAAGATGCAGCGTATTTCGGAAGTCCTGCTCTCGAGTGTATCGCCATTTCAACTACTGGCCGGCAAGTTAATTTCCGGAGTAGGGGTGGGCCTGACCTTCAGCGCGGTCTACCTGCTCAGCCTCGCCCTGACCCTTGGCTACTTCGAGAAAATGGAGTGGGTACCCGCGGGGACCTACTTCTGGTTCCTGCTCTTTCTCATCGCGGGGATGCTGGCATTTGGATCCCTTTTCGCGGGCTTGAGCGCCGCCTGCCAGGACCTGAAGGACTCGCAGAATTTCGCGGGCACGCTGGTCCTCGTCCTCGTTGTACCGATGATGTTGTCCTTTGTCGCCATCGAGTCGCCGGACGGACCCCTTTCGAATTTTCTCAGCCTTGTGCCTCCCTTTTCCGTGATGGGGATGGTGGTGCGCGTGGCCATTCCACCCGGACCCCCGGAGGTGCTCATCTATCTTTCCCTCGCCCTGAACATCGCCTTCGCCGTCGTCGTGGTGTGGGCCTCCAGCCGTATTTTCCGCATCGGAATCCTCTCCCAGGGCAAGACGCCGAGCTGGAAGGACCTGCTGCGCTGGCTTTTCCAGCGGGGCTAAGCCGCGGGGCCGGGCATCTTTTCTGCGAGGTAAAGGACTGGTCCGGGGCGGTCCGCCATACCGGTTTCGATTCGCAGAAGCTGTCGCCACGGATTGGGCAAGCGGGTGAAAAAGGCCTCGACAATGCCCGCTTCCGCTTCGGCCCCCGGATGACCGCGGTAGGCGACGACGGACAAGACACCGCCCGGGCGGATGAGATCGAGGCTTTGCCGCAGGCCAGCAAGGGTCGAGGCGGCGGTGGTGGTGATGGAATGATCCCCGCCGGGAAGATAGCCGAGATTGAAACAGACCATGCCGAGACGTCCACGGGCCTCGCAGGGCAAGCTCTCCGGCAGGTGGCTGTGGTCGCCCCTGAAAAGGGTTACGCGGGAAAGGAGTCCGGCGGCGGCAAGGGCCTGCCCGGTCTGCTGCAGGGCGGGATCCTGCACATCGAGGGCAAAGACATGACCTGTGGGACCGACCATGCGCGCCAGCGCAACGGTGTCCCGACCAGTGCCCGCGGTGGCGTCGACGGCCCAGTCGCCCGGGGCAAGGAATTTTCCCCAGTGCTGCTGGGCGGTTTCAGTGAGCCTACTCGACCGGGGTGAATTCCCAACGCTGGGTTTCCTCATTCCAGGACTGGGTCGTGTCTTCAGGGACGTATTCGAATTGTCCCGTTTTCGTATTGTAGGCGCGGGTGGGTTCCTTGTTGAACTCGAACTGGGCATTGGCGCGATCCTCCTCATTGGCTTCTTTGATCGCGTCGAGGTACTCATCCGCGGTGATTTCCCCGCGGACAAGCGCGGTGGTGGGCGAATCGCCGCCGGTCGCGCAACCGCCGAGGATGAGGACCAGACAGGCGAGGGGAACCGACCAGAGGCTGCGTCGGCGGTGGCTGGAAAACGCGGGAACATCGGTCTGCATGGAAAAGAAGGGTAGCCAAAACCCGCGGGCGGTCAATCGCGGCGGCGGTCCCCGGCATTTTTACTGATGTGGACGAAACTGCGGCCTCTACGGAGCTCCGTGCTTGAATTTGCCGGGAAAGGGGTTTCGGTGCGGTTAGTGGTCAGCAAAAGGTGTTTAATTTGTCTGTTTCTGTTTTCGGGGTGGTTGTTTTCATTTTCCATCGGCCGGGCCGACAGCCGGTTTTTCCCGCTGGAGGAGGTGGAGGCAGGGCAACGCGGGGAATGGCGCACCGTGGCGGAGGGCAACGAGCTGCGGACCTTTCAGCTGGAAATCATCGGAAAAGTCCCGAACTACCTTGGACCGGGAAAGGACGCCATCCTGGCCAAAGCCCTTGACGCGGAACACATTCGCAGCGGACCGGTCGCGGGAATGAGCGGCAGCCCGGTCTACATCGACGGTCGCCTCGTCGGGGCCTACGCCTTCGGCTATATCTGGCCGAAGGAACAGGCCATCATCGGTATTACGCCGATCGAGCACATGCTCGGTCTGCTGGAGGAGAACGGAACCGGGCAGACCGGCCCGGCCTTTTCCGAGGAGGCTCCCTTGCGGCCCCTGCCCACGCCTCTGCTCGCTGCCGGGATTTCCGGAACGACCCTCGATTTGTTCCGGGAAGAATTCGCCCGCTTTGGGCTGCAACCGATGTCCGGAGGGGGCGGTTCCGGCACGGCGCCGGCCCCCGGTGACCTCGAACCGGGATCGGCCATGGCGGCCATCCTCCTGAAAGGCGATTTTTCCATGGCGGCGACGGGAACGGTGACGCACCGGGAAGGGGACCGTCTCCTCGGGTTCGGCCACCCCTTTCTGCACTGGGGCGAAATGGAGGTTCCCTTCGGAGGTGCCGAGATCCTCACCATCGTTCGAAACCTGCGCATTTCCTTCAAATTCTCCAATCCCGGAGAGCCGGTGGGCACACTGTACGCCGACCGCACGACCGGCGTGGCGGGCCTTCTCGGGGAGGTCCCGGCGATGAGCGAAATCTCCCTTGCCCTGCAGCCCTCGGGATCTACCCGCCGGGTATACCGGGCGGAGGCCTTCCGCGATTCCCGGTTAACTCCCTTGCTGGTTGCCACGGTGGTCGCGGAGGCCCTTGGGCAGTCCCTGAGCGCGGAACGGGAAAGCACCTTCCTTGTGGAGGCCGAGATCGGGATTGAGGGTCTTGCGCCCCGCAAGGTGGAGCTGGCCGCGACCGGGTCCAACGCGCATGGGCGCGTGGCTTTCGGCATGATGGAGCGGCTTTCCACGATCCTTGACAATCCATGGGGAAACCGCGCTCTGGAAAGTCTGCACATCGAGGTTGCGGCGACGCCCGGACAGCATGTCCGGCGCGTCGAGACCGTCCGGACCAACCGGTCCGAGTACCGGCCCGGGGATACTGTGGAAGCCGTCGTGGAGCTCCGTGACAAGGAGGGATCGCCTTCCCGTGAGCATCTTGTCCTGACCATTCCGGAGAACCTGCCCAAGGACAGTCGCCTCGAACTGGTAGTCGCCGACGCGGAGGAGCGGGCACGCCTGATGAAAACCATGCCGCGCGGAGACCTGCCGCCACCGGAACTCCTCGATCGCTGGGCGGAAACCAGGCCGGCGAACGGGATCAGTCTTCTCCTCGTGCGCCGCTCCACCGATTTTACCTCCCGTGGCCGTTCGCTGCCCGGCCTGCCCACCTCGGTGGCCCGCCAGCTTCGAACCAGCGGGCTTGCCGAACCGGCGGACGGACGGAGGGTCCTCGCCGAGCGTCATCGCCGTACTTCCGCCCTGATCACCGGCAGTTGGCGTACACCTCTTCCGGTCAAATTTCAATGAAACGAATCCTCCCTCCCTTCTTCTCCCTGTTCGGGGTCCTTCTCATCGCCGCGCTTTTTCCGGGCATCCCGACGACCGTTTTCTGCCAGCAGACTCATATTGTCGGCGACGTCCAATATGCTGATTTCGCCGCTGGCGAACGGGAAAGGCTCTCCCTGAGCGTGCGCGGCAAGCTGGAAACCTCTCCGCGGCTGCAAAAGCTGACCGACCTTGAGGCGGGCGTGCTCTGGGCCGCCGTTCCCGACGGCGAGGGCGGCCTCTGGATCTCCGCAGGGAGTGAAGTCAGTCTCCTGCACATGGACGCGGAGGGAGCAACGGAGGAGGTCTTTACGTCGGGCGCCGTTCTTGGCAACGGGCTCGCCCGGGATGACACGGGAACGGTCTATCTTGGCACTTCCCCGGATGGGCGGATTTACCGGTTGGCGGCCGGGGCGGACAAGCCGGAGGCCTTTGCCCGGCTCCCCGTGGATTATATCTGGAACCTCGCCTGGGCAGAGGAAAGCCTCTGGGCGGCGACGGGCCTGCCGGCTGCCCTGTACCGGATCGATCCGGCAAGTGGCGAGGCGGAGGAGGTTTTCACCGCGCGGGAAGACCACCTCCAGGCCCACCTTTACGCCGAAGGTGCCCACTTCCTCGGCGGCAATCCCAGCGGCAGCGTTTACCGGGTAGAGGCCGACGGCTCGGCGGAGAGCCTCCTCAGCCTGCCGGAATCGGAAGTGCGGGGCCTTGCCCTGGACAGCGAAGGGCTTCTCTGGATCCTCGGGTATGAGGCAAAAGGAGGCTCCGGCCTGCAGGCCTCCGAGGAAAGCCCCGAGGAAGCCTTCCAGCGCATGATGCGGGAGGCCCAGGCCGGGGGAAAGGAGACCCGTCAGGAGAAGAGCGGCCCGACGTCGCGGACACGTTTGTATCGGAAAAACAACGACGGATTTGTCCTCCCGGTCTGGGAGGTGCCGGAGGCCGGCGGCTCCTCGCTCGCGATCTTCGGCGGCGGCGTCAAACTCGTGGGTGCGGACAGCGGAGGCGCGCTTTTCGCGGTAAGCAGCCGGAACCGGTGGAGCCGGGTCGTCGACCTGCCGGACGGAGGCGATGTCCTGCGCATCGTCGCGGATCCAGCAAGAGAGGGAAGTGTATTCATGCTCTCCTCCCAGCCCGCGACCGTCCACCGCTTCGGGGGCCCGGCGACGGAGAAGGGCGTCTTCACCTCGCGCATCCACGATGCCACCCAACCGGTGCGATGGGGGACGTTGGAATTGCTGGTCGAGGGCGCTCCCGAACTGGCTGTGGAGACACGGTCCGGAAACAGCCCCGCTCCGGATGCTACCTGGAGCCATTGGGAGGCCCTTGAAGGCAGCCGCAGCGCAGGCTTTTTCCGGGCCGATATGGAAACCGGCGCTGCCCGTTACCTGCAATACCGCGTCACCCTGACGGAGACGACCCCGGAGGACGCCCTCCGGCGGAGCCGCCTTTTCGTCCAGCTTCCCAACGAAGTTCCCGTCGTCTCGAAGGTGATCAGTCTTCCCTACGCGGTCGAGGCCCGGCGGACACCCGCCAACGGTCGCGGGTTCGGCTATGATTCCCTCTTCCGGGAGGAGGATCTGAGCAAACTGGAGGGGAAAGGCGCGGAGCGGTTGCAGTTTCTGCGCAAGCTGGGAAAGGGAAAGCGCAGCTTTTTCTGGAGAGCCCGGGATCCCAACGGGGACCCTCTCGTTTTCGATCTTTACCTGCATGACCAGCAAACTGATCGGCGGCTCCTTCTGGAAAGAGACCATGAAGATCCTTTCTGGGTCCTTGCCACGGACGGCTTCGAGGAAGGGGTCTTTCAACTGGAAGTGGTGGCCCGGGATCATTGGGCCGAGAACGGCACCGCCGCCGGCCATGGCTTCAGCGAGGACTTTCTGATCGACCATCTTGCGCCTGCGATCGTCGAGGTCCAGGTCCGGGGGCAGGGGGAGCTCCTTACCTTCGTCGTGGAGGATGAATTCAGTGTGATCGAGGCGGTCGAGGTCGGCTTTGCGGGCGGTCCCCTGCGCCCTGTTCTTCCCGAGGATGGCCTTTACGACCGCCTGCGGGAAAGCTTCCGCATCCCCCTCCCGGCCAAGGCGGGTCCGGACAATGATGAACTGCGGATCCGGGCGATTGACGAGAGCGGAAACGAGGCCCTGCGGGTTCCCTGAGGGAGTCCGGTATAAATCCTTGCCCCGCAGGACAATTCTTCCAAGGTCGGGCGTTTCATCCTTTTGCGAGGACGGCCATGAAACGCACGCACACCTGTAATCAACTGCAAAAGCGGGACGAGGGAAGTCCGGTCACCCTGATGGGCTGGATCGATACCGTCCGCGACCACGGCGGCATTCAATTTGTCGATCTGCGCGACCGCGAGGGCATTACCCAGGTTGTCTTTGATCCCGGTCACAGCGCCTTCAAGGAGGACCTTCATCACCTGCGTCCCGAGTCGGTGATCGAGGTTTCCGGCACGGTCCGTTCGCGCGGCGAAAGCGAGGTCAATCCGCGCATGGCCACCGGGGAAATCGAGGTCGCGGCGGAACGGCTGGTTATCCATAATATCGCGGAAACGCCTCCGTTTCCGCTCGAAGATGAGCGCGCGGAAAAGGTGAACGAAGACTTGCGACTGCAGTACCGTTACCTCGACCTGCGACGCCCGGGAATGTACCGCAACCTTCGCCTCCGCAACCGGGCCGCCAAGGCGACGCGGGACTACCTCGATGAAAACGGCTTTCTTGAAATCGAGACGCCCTACCTTTTCAAAAGCACCCCTGAAGGAGCGCGGGAATTTCTCGTCCCCAGCCGCCTCAATCCCGGCAAGTTCTACGCCCTCGCGCAGAGCCCGCAGCAGTACAAGCAGATGCTCATGGTCGCCGGAGTGGAGCGTTACTATTCCCTCGCGCGCTGCTTCCGCGACGAGGACCTGCGCGCAGACCGCCAGCCCGAGTTCACCCAGATCGACCTCGAAATGTCCTTCATCGAACGCGAGGACATGTACGCCCTCATCGAGGGGATGCTGGCGCGGATCTGGAAGGAGACTCTCGGCGTTGAGCTGCCCTTGCCCTTTCCGCGCTTGTCCTACCATGAAGCGATGAACCGCTACGGCGTGGACAAGCCGGACACACGCTTCAGCCTCGAGTTGCAGGATTTCTCCGATCTCTTTCGTGAGAGCTCCTTCAAGGTCTTCGCCTCCACGATCGCCTCCGGCGGCGTGGTCAAGGCCTTCAATGCCAAAGGCCTCGCCGATGCCACCCAGGGCGAGATGCGCGACCTTGAAAACGCCGCCAAGAGCCTCGGGGCCAAGGGCCTCGCCTTTATCCGCGTCACGGCGGAGGGCGATTGGAAATCGCCTATCCTGAAATTTTTCAGCGAGGAGGAAAAAGCCGCGCTGTGCGAGCGGCTCGGAATGGAGCCGGGAGACCTCGTCTTCTTCGCCGCCAGCGAATGGGAACGTGCCTGTACCATCCTCGGGCGCATCCGGCTCGATTCCTCCCGGCTGCTCAAGACGCGCGGACGCCTCGCCATACCTGACGAACAATGGAATTTCCTCTGGGTGGTGGACTTCCCGCTCATGCTTTTTGATGAGGAGGAGGGTCGGCATGTCGCCGCCCACCATCCCTTCACCGCGCCGGTTCCCGAGGATGCCGAATTGCTGGAGAGCGATCCCAGGGCGGTGCGCGGCCAGCATTACGACTGCGTCCTTAACGGGATGGAAATCGCCGGCGGTTCCATTCGTATTCATCAGCCCAGCCTGCAGGAAAAGGTGTTCCGGGACATTCTCAGGATTCCCGCTGATCTCGTTGAGGAACGTTTCGGCTACATGCTCAAGGCTTTTCGCTACGGCGCTCCGCCGCACGGCGGTATCGCCGTCGGCTTCGACCGCCTCGCCGCCCTCCTTTCCGGGCGCTCCCACATTCGCGACGTCATCGCCTTTCCGAAGACCCAGCGCGGGCAGGACCTCATGAACGACACCCCCGGTCCCGTTACCGCCCGGCAGCTGCGCCCCCTCCATATCGAGCCGGTCGATCCGGAAGATTGAGGGCGCCCCCCGGCCCACGGGTAGCCTCGACCGGTCAGGTCGATGGACTCGACATCCGTTGCCAGCTTCTTCTTGCGGATTCGTTCCGGGGGCTGGCCTTTTTTGTGCAGTGGCAGGGGAAGGCGGAAGCTGCGTATCCGCTGAAGTGTGAAGAGTTTCCCTTATGCGACGTCTTGGCATGGCCTGTGCTCTCTTCGGGTCCGGAGTCAGTACTTCTATCGGACACCACATTTAGAACCAAGACGTACAACCATGATGAAAAAACTACTGAAAACACGTTGGGCACTGCCAATTTGTGCTCTTCTCCTGATTGCCGCGTTCACACCCGTGCACGGACAAGATGTTGCCGAAGCAGCGGAAGCTGTCGCGGAGGCGGCGGAAGCTGTCGAAGAGGTGGCGGGTCCGCCGCCGGACGATGCCTACCTCGCCCTCGAGGAGAAATACGGCGTCACCTTCGACTTCTTCACGGTGTCGAACCTGTGGACCCTGATCGCCGCCGGCCTCGTCTTTGTGATGCACCTCGGCTTCGCCACGCTGGAGGCCGGGCTGACACGGGCGAAGAACACGGTGAACATCCTCTTCAAGAACACCTTCATCATCAGCATGGGCATCGTGACCTATGCGGCCTACGGGTTCAACGCGATGTATCCGGGTGACTTCAACGGGTTTTTTGCTTTTGGGAACCCCTTGCTATCCGCGGATTACGGGGGAACGACCTTTGCCTACGGGGGGACCGGGCTCGCGATGACGGGCTGGGCCGACTTCATTTTCCAGGCGATGTTCGCGGCGACTGCCGCCACCATTATCTCCGGTGCGGTGGCCGAGCGCATCAAGCTGCTGAGCTTCATTGTCGTCGGCACCATCGTCGTCGGCTTCCTTTACCCGATTTCGGGTTCCTGGAAGTGGGGCGGCGGCTGGCTCGACGCCAACGGCTTCTATGACTTCGCCGGTTCCTCGCTGGTGCACGCCTTCGGCGGCTTTGCCGCCTTGGCGGCGGTGATCGTCCTCGGTCCGCGCCACGGCAAGTACCTTTCCGGCGGTAAGATCAAGCCCATCCTCGGCCACAGCATGCCGCTAGCCGCGATCGGGGTCTTTCTGCTCTTTCTCGGCTGGTTCGGGTTCAATGGTGGCTCCGTCCTCAGTGCCGATCCGGAGCTGGTCTCCCTCGTTTTTGTGACGACCGCCCTCGCGGCCTCCTCCGGAGCTCTTGTCTCGATCCTTGTCTCCTGGACGGTGATTAAGAAGCCGGACCTTTCCATGGCCCTGAACGGCATTCTTGCGGGCTTGGTCGGCATCACGGCCGGGGCTGATTCGATGGGTCCCTGGGCCGCCGTCCTCGTCGGCGGCATCGCCGGCGCGATCGTGGTCTTTTCCATTCTCATGTTCGACAAGATCAAGATCGACGATCCGGTCGGGGCGATTTCCGTCCACGGTGTCTGCGGTATCTGGGGAACGGTCGCAGCCGGTATCTTCGGCGGCTACAGCATCCTCTGGCAGATTATCGGGACGCTCTCCGTCTCCGCCTTCGCCTTCGTCACGACCTTCATCGTCTGTATCGCCGTTAAGGCCGTCATGGGCCTGCGCGTGAGCGAGGAAGAAGAAATCGAGG
>JAAAOD010000136.1 GCA_009908535.1 Verrucomicrobiota bacterium | reverse complement strand
GCGTAATGCAGAACACCTGATGAGTGGCGGAGAGGCCGGCGAGAAGGCGCGCGACGGCCGTGGCGACCTCGCCCCCGATGTTCGCATCCACCTCGTCAAAGACGAGCACGGGGGTGGCGTCGCTGTCGGCGAAGACGGATTTCAGGGCAAGCATGACGCGCGCCATCTCCCCGCTGGAGGCGATGCGGTTGAGGGGCTGCGCGTCCTCGCCGGGGTTGGGTTGGAAGGTGAGGCGGCAGGCGGTGTCACCGTGCGGACCCAGTTCCCTGGTCGAACGGATCTCCATGTCGAGGCGCGGCTGCTTGAAACCCAGATCCCGGAGCAGCTTTTCTGCACCGCGGACAAGTTTCTTCGCCGCCTTGTGGCGTTTTTCGCGGAGGGCGGACGCAAGCTCACGTAGTTGCTTTTCCGCGACAGCGGCCTGCTTTTCCAATTCGGAGATTTTCCCCTCGACATCCCCCTGTCCCTCGAGCCGCCCGGCCATTTCCGCCCGTTTGGCAAGAACGGCCTCGACGCCGTGGCCGTATTTGCGTTGCAACGACATCCACGACTCCATGTCGGCTTCCACCTGCGCGAGGCTTTCGGGATCGAGATCGTCTTCCCCGGCGATGGCGGAAAATTCTCCGCCGAGGTCGTTCGCCTCAATGAGGAGGGATTCGAGCCGGTCGGCGAGGGCGGCGGTTTCGCCGTCGATCTCAGCAAGCCTCCGGACGCGGGGAAGGAGCTGCTGCAGGCGCGCCGCGATGCCGTCCTCCTCCTCGAAGGCGGCCTGGAGGGCGGCGGCTTCCTCGCGCCGCTCCTGACCGTGCGACATGCGGTTCCATGCTGTCTCCAATTCCTCGATACGTTCCGCCGACAAGGCAAGCCGGTCGATCTCCTCGATCTGGGTCCTGAGGAAGGCGGCCTCGTCCGCGGAGAGGCGCGGCCCGTCGCGCAGGTCCTCCATCGCCCGGAGCGTTTCGCGCCAGGCATGGTAGCCCTCCCGGTAGGCGGCGACCTCCTCGCGCAGACCGGCGAACTGGTCGAGAAGAGCGAGTTGCTCGCTTTCGTGAAAGAGTTTCTGCGGTTCGCCGGGACCGTGGAAGTCGATCCAGTAGCGCCCCAGTTCCTGTAGTTGCGCGAGAGTGGCCAGCGTACCGTTGATGAAGACGCGGGAGGGTTTCTCGCGCGGAACGATGCGCCGCAGCAGCAGTTGTCCTTCCTCACAGGACGGCAGGCCCATCTCTTCGAGGTGGCGATGCAGGCGTTCGCGCCCGCGCACGTCGAGAGCGGCCTCGATCCGGCACTGCTCCGCGCCCTTGCGCAGGAGCGACTTGTCCGCGCGGTTTCCGGAAAGCAGGCTGAGGGCGCCGAGAAGAACGGATTTTCCCGCGCCGGTCTCCCCTGTCACGGCGGTGAAGCCCTCCTCAAACTCGAGCGAGACGGCTTCCAGCAGGGCGAGGTTCTCGATGCGCAGGAATTGCAGCATGTCCGGAATTTTTCCGTATCAGAGCTTCAGAGCAAGGCCGGAGTCCACGTAAGGTGGAGTAATAGGGAAGGAAATGTATCCTCATAACATGGATTGCGGAGTGAAATGACTTTGTCGGTTGGTTTTCAGTGCTTTATGGAACATATATGAAGTTCTTTGTTGCTGTCTTGTGGGGAGTGCTCCCCCTTTCACTGTCGGCCAACGAAACCGCCCCCGTCGATTTGCTGCAGGACCGGCTCGAACAAATCCAGGAGGATCAACGGGATGTCGACATCCAGTCCTCGGCCCTTGAGGATTTTCTGACCAGCGCCGATGAGCGTATTGCCGCGATGCAGGCAACCGTCCCCGAGTTGGAAGAGATGCGCGCGAAGCTGGCCGACATCAACAAGAAGAATTTGATAAAGGTGATCCTGCAACTGGCCTTTGAGACGTATTCGACCATCGATTCGACGACCGGCCTCGCCAAGACGGCGGTGGAATCGACGGCGAACTTCGGTATCCGCTACGCGGTCGGGCGCATTGCCTTCGAGCAGGGCGGCGAACAGGCCCGCAAGGCGATGGGTCTTGATGAGAGCAATTACTACGGTCCGCGGACCGTTTCCATCCGCCGCGTGACGGAGGAATCCTTCACGCAGGCAGCGGAGATTCAGAAGGTCTTCTGGGCCCTCGACAAGGATATCGCCTATTACCGCTCCTTGAAGTTGAAGGAAACGGGCAAGGATCCCGGTCAGCGCGGGGCCATTTTCTACAAAAACGATGTTGTCCGCGAGCGTATCGGTGAAGGCATTACAGCAATCCAGGAAATGATTTCCCGTACGCGCGCGGAGATCACCACGGCGGAGAACGATCTTGAATGGCTGCGGGGGGAGGCGGCCAGTCTTGCCAGCCTGCGCGAGGGCGTGGCCATGCAACTGCAGGAGGCCCTCGTCGCGGAACGGGAGGAAGCAATCTCCGAAGAAATCGATTCAATGTTGGAGGAGGTTCAGCCTCCTGTGTCGCCCGCCGGTTTCAATTTCCGCAATCAAGGGGAGGATGAGAGCGACGACGCGTACTACACTGCTCGCTACAACGCGGGGAAGAACCGCATCAAGGAAATCCTCGATCCCGTCGTGCCCGCTCTCGATGCAGAATGGATTACCTATGAGGAGGCCATGCAGACGGCGGAAGAAAGCTTCGATGAATGGATGGAGAAATGGTATTGGCTCGTCGTTCTATGGATGGAGAAAGCTACCCTCTCTCCGGATGAGTTCGGTGGCTTGCTGGACACGCTTTATGACTGGCGGCAGGCGGAAGTGGATGGACCGCGCCTTGAAGAGGCGATGGCGCAACTGGAGAATATCCGCGACACCCTCGCGCCTATTTCCAGTGTCTTCACCGGGTTTAACAACCGGAAACGCGTTCTTTCCGGGATAGAAGAGATCGCCACCGCGACGGCCTACAAAAACTGGTATGACAAAAATGACTACACCACGGAAACCGGTGCCCACATGGGTTGGGCGGGTGGTTGGAGCGGACTTGCCGCCGCGTATTTGTTTCGTCCCTATTATGAGAGAATGGAAGACTTTGAGGGATGGATCGAGGCAATCGGGGAGGCCGAAACCAACGCCGCCAACGCCGCCTCGAAATTTCGAAGTCACTACCAGGGTCTGCAGCCGGCCATCGCCAGTGTAACGGCGGACGAGCGGTCCCTCGTCGATGCCCTCCAGAACGCGACCCTCGGAATGGCGACCCATCTCGGCGCGGCGGAGACTCTGGCCGCCGTCGAGCCTTATTGTCCTCACAACGACAACCTCATGTACCACGGCATTCATAACCACTGGTTCAGTATCGCCGGACTCTCCTCCGCGATCGAGGACGCGCTTGCCGCGAACCTCCAAACCGCGCCCGCGAGGAGACTCTGGGAGCAGTATCTAGCCTTCGTTGAGCGCTATGAGGAAATCGACCGATCTTACCAACTTGCGACGGGGCAGGGGATGGCCGCACACAACCGCATATCCGGTAATCCTCCCATGTTTCTGGAGGAGGTCCGGGCTGCGCATGCGGCGGCCGTCGACATCGGCTATCCTGTTCCCTCCCTGGGTCTGGCTTCCATGGAGCAACTGCGGTCGGACTGGTTTCAGGAAAGGGCTTTTGTCGGCCAGGTCATCGCGCATGAGGAATCTCGTCATCTTCCGGAGGCCCGTGTTGCGGAGGATCTCGACGTGACCGCGCCTCCGGAAATGGAAGCGCCCTGGCTCAACCATCCACTTGCGCAGGCCTTTCCGGCCTTCGGCCTGCTTCTGCTGAAAGAGGAAATGGAGCGACAGTGGTCGGAGTTGATGAACATGACCGTCCGGGACGAAGAGGCCATGTGGGATACGGTTTATGGGCTTTCCGCGCTGATCGATGATTGGAAGGCGGCCCAGACGGACGGTCTTCTCGGTGGTCAGCTTTTCGATACGGCCAACAAAATGGCCAACAACCAGCAGTACGAGCGGCGTCAGCTCTGGGAGGAAGCCTTCGGGCCGCCGCTGGTCGAGGGGGTTGCGGAGTCGGTCGCGGTGGAACCCGGAGGTTCGGCGCAGTTGTGGGTCAGCGCCTCCTCCAATTTCTCCATGAGCTTCGCATGGTACAGGCGTTCCCATTTCGGTCCGGATGAAATGGTTGGCAACGGCAGTCGCCTGGCCGTAACCGCGCCTTCCGGGCTGGAAACCTATTATTGCGAAGTCAGCAACCTGCACGGGACGGTTTACAGCGGATCGATTGATGTCTATCCGGCGGTCGCCCCGCAGGTTGCCTTCCACCCGCAATCCATGGTCGTGCCGGCCGGTTGTGCAACCCGGCTGGAGGCTTCCTTTTATCTCACCACTCCCGCCATCGTGGAAACGTCGGCGGCATGGTACGTCAGCACCGGCAACGATGTGGCCGGACCGTATCGAAAAATCGAGGACAGCACGAGCAATATTCTTCAGATCGACGCGCTTGTGGCACCGCGGCATTATTATTATGAAGTCAGCAATCCGTGGGGAACGACGCGCACGGACGCGGCCTCCCTGACTTTGGAAGGAGGTGCGGACGGTCCCGTCCTTGTGCCGCCGCCGGATGACCTCATGGCCTACAGCGGGATCTTTTTCAGTTACCCTTTCAGCGGGGCGAGGCAGGAGGGTTTCGCATGGGAACCGCTTACCGACACCGGGGGTCTCACTTTTGTTCCCGAGACCGGTCTGCTAGCGGGGATTCCGGAAGCCAATCCCGGCAATATCATCCGGTTCCGTGTCCGCGCCGAAGGGAACGGACGGGTTTCTCCATGGAACGAAATTGAGATTCCGGTGATGCCGCCCAGCCAGTATCCCGGCGAACCGAGGGAATGGTACTTTTCTCCGGAACAGCTGGCCGATCCGGAAATCAGCGGCCCGGAGGCCGATCCTGACGGCGATGGGCGCTGTAACCTTCTCGAACTTGCCTTTGGCGGAGATCCCAATGTGCGCATGGAGGGAGAGGAGGCCCAGCTGCCCCGTTTGCGGATGGACGCCGGCGCGCCCGCGCTGGAGTTCGTCCGGCCTTCCGTTCCGGAGGGATTTTATTACGTGGTTGAAGGTACGGAAGACCTGGTCGACTGGCAGGTTCTCCCTTCCCTGGGGGATAACCCGGTACGGGGGGAAAACGGGCTGCAGCGTTTCCGTTACGAGGTGCCGGAGGGATCCGGTTCCTACCAGCTCCTCCGTGTCCGCGTGGTTCCCGTAACTCCCTGAAATCAGCCATTCTCCGTTTGACCCTTTCGGCGTGCGGCAAAACCCTTCCGGTTATGCCTGCCAAGAGCCCGCCCGCCATGATTCGCCGCCGCTTCGGACGTACCGAGCTGCGCATGCCCGTGTTTTCCTGCGGCGGCATGCGCTACCAGGACGGCTGGCAGGATAAACCGCTGGCCGACGTCGACCCGGAGGGCCAGGCCAATCTCGAGGCGACCATCCGGCGTTCCGTCGAGGTCGGGGTGAACCATATCGAGACGGCCCGCGGGTACGGCTCCTCGGAGCGGCAGCTCGGGCTCGTCCTGCCGAAATTCCCGCGCGAGGAGCTGATCGTGCAGACGAAGATCGGACCGAACGCCGATCCGGAGGTCTTTCGGGAACAGTTCCTCGAATCGCTGGAACGGCTGCAGCTGGAGCACGTCGACCTGCTCGCCATCCACGGCATCAACAACGAGGAGAAGCTGCAGTGGTCGATCCGCGAAGGGGGCTGCTTCGACATGGCGGCCCGCCTGCGCACGGAGGGAAAGGCGCGCTTTATCGGCTTTGCCACGCACGGACCGGTGAGCATCATCAACCGGGCCATCGCCTTCGGGGACGACCGGGACGACGGCGGGTTCGATTACGTTAATCTGCACTGGTACTACATTTACCAGGAGACATGGCCGTGCATCGAGGCGGCGGCGGCGCGCGACATGGGGGTCTTCATCATCAGCCCGAGCGACAAGGGCGGCCAGCTCTACAAGGCCCCGCCCCGGTTGCACGAGCTGTGCGCGCCCCTGCACCCCATGACCTTCAACGACCTTTTCTGCCTCTCCCATCCGCAGGTGCATACCCTGAGCCTCGGCGCGGCCCGGCCGTCCGACTTCAACGAGCATCTCGATTGCCTGCCGCTGCTGCCCGAGGCCCCGCGCCACCTCGGGCCCATCCTCGAGCGCCTGCGGGTCCGCTACGAGGAGGTCGTCGATCCGCTCCTCCGCGACCCGTGGCATCTAGGCCTGCCGCCCATCGACCGGATCCCCGGGCGCATCAACGTCGGGCGTATCGTGCAGCTGCACAATCTTGCCCGTGCCTTCGACCTCGTCGACTACGGCAGGTTCCGCTACAACCTCCTCGGCAACGCCGCCGACTGGTTCCCCGGCGAAAAGGCCGCTCCCGATAACCTCGACCCCGTCCGCTCCGAGCTCGAGGCCCTCTTCGCCCGCCTCCCCGCCGGGAAGCTCCTCCTGCCTTATCTCGAGGCCGCCCACGAACTCCTCGGCGGAGAGGAGGTCCAGCGCCTCAGCCAGTCCTGAGCCAGCCCCATTTTTTGCTTGCCCATGCCGCCCCTCCGCTTTCCCTTTTCCTACTTTTCCGGAAATCCGGACCTCGATGGACGGGGGATTAGCTCAGTTGGTTAGAGCGCATGCATGACACGCATGAGGTCGCTGGTTCAAATCCAGCATCTCCCACCATTTGAAGGAGAAGGGAAAATGCCGTTTATCAAAGGGTTTTGAACCCTTGGGCGAATCGGGCTCCAGTCCACGAGAGTCCACCCAAATCCCCCATTTGCCACGAAAACGGTGCATTTTGGGAAAATGTTTCGGCAAATGCGGAGGGGCGGGTTGGGCTCATCTTGTCGCTGGCCCAAGACCCCTTCGCAGGTTTTCTTTCCTTGCAAGCTGGCTGACGCGACCTCCGGGCAACCGATTCGGCTGGAGGCGCATTTTCACCATGGTCGACGACGTTTCGTAGTTGATTGTGCTGGAGCACCTA
>JAAAOD010000218.1 GCA_009908535.1 Verrucomicrobiota bacterium | reverse complement strand
GGGACGCCCCGGACGCCGGCCTCCTCCATCTGCCGGACCCGGTGGCGGAGCTCCTCGCAGCCGCCGGGCCAGCTGTACTGGAGGAGCAGTTCCCGTTCAGCCTCCCCCATTGCGGAGAGAAACTCTGCGGAAAACTCCCGCCGCAGATAAGCGGCAACATCCGCGACCCGCTCACGGAGGGGCGGAAGGGCCGGGGCGGAGGGAGCGACCAGAGGCCTCCTTTCCGGGGCAAGGCGGAGTCCCTCCACGGAGAAGGGAAATCCCATGGGCAGAAGGTAGAGGATCCGGGAAGCGGATAAATCCCGCGAAAGCTCCTCCACGTGGGCGATCCATTCACCGGTCAGTTCGAGGATCCGCTCCGGCGGTTCGCCTACCCGTAAATCCAGCACGGTCAGCGGGGGAAACGGATCCTGCGCATGGAGCCAGTCGCGGGTGAAATCGGTCCTTGTATCGAGAAGATCCATACAGGGGACCGAAGTCTCCGCCGCAGCCCCCAGCCAACCGAGAACCTCCTTCATGAGAGCTTCCGTTTCCGCATTTCCGGTCGTCTCCACGAAAAGGTGGCGGTATTGATTGGCGTTTCCCCAGAGAACTTCCAGAAGGCGGCGGCTCGCAGTGCTCTGGTCGGCCATGTGCGCAGGCGGCGAGGGATAGGGCGGAGCGGATTCCTGTTCCTCCGCAACCGCGCCCCCCACGGGCTCGACGAAGCGAGCCACATGCTCGAGAAATTCATCCGTGTCGAACGGCTTTTCAAGGGCAAGGGTCACCCCGATATTGGCCACCTTGATCAGTTCCGGCATGTTCATCAGTCCGGAAATCATGATCACGGGCAGGTCGGGGGAAACCTTGCGGGCCTCCACCAGAAAATCGGCGCCATCCATCTCCGGCATTTTATAGTCGGAGACGACGAGGCCGAACTCCTTTTCCCGCAGGCGTGTCAAAGCCTCCTGGGGGTTCAGGGAGTACTCCGCACGGTACCCTTGCTTGGAAAGGAGGTCCTGAAGCATGGCGGCGAACTTCTCCTCGTCGTCGATCAGCAGAATATCGTTGGACATGAAAAACGGCGGGAATCAGGGGTGAAGCAGGGAAATCGCCTTCTCGTAGGCGGCTTTTTCCGAGTTGAGGAAGGACCGCAGGTCGGCACCGGCAGATTCCCCACCCGGAAAGGCGGCGGGCAGATCGGTGCGGCGGAGGGCAGCCTCGAAATGCGCGAAACCGGGCGTCAGGGACTGCGCAAGGGAGGCCGCCCGCAGCACAAAAGAGCGCAATTCAAGAAAATTTTCAGGCCAGTCGTGGTCAAGAAGGAGCTGACGGGTTTTGGCATCCATGCGCAGTTCCTCTTCGGCCGAGAACTCGGTTTTCACGAAGTTGAGAAGGTCCTCGGGCAACTCCTTAAGCGGAGGAACAACCAGCTCATTCGTCCCGAGAAAAAGGTAGAATTCCTCATCAACAGCTCCGCGGTCGTACAGGTTTTCCACTGGCTCTTGGAGGCAGAAAATGGTCCGCAGCCCGCTTTCTGTTCCACCATGTTTTCCGAAAAATTCCATGATGACCTCGGCCTCCTCCGGCGGCAGGGAGTCCGCTTCCATGAAAACGAGGAGGGTCTGCTCCTTCTCCCCGGGAAGCCTTTCCGCAAGCGCCTCAGCCGTGACCTGGCCCGGCTTCAGGGAAGTGTAGCGTTCGGTTGCGGAGGACAGGGCATTCAGGCCGCGGCTGATCTCCTCCATGGGCGAACCGGGGGGACCGATCAGGAGAAGATTCCGCCGGAAGGCGGCCGCTTCCTCGAGTTGTTTCAGAAAAGCTTTGCCCCGCTGGGAGTGGCCGAAGAGACTCCGCACATTGGGCCCGGTCGCGCCCGCGCCGCCGTCCCCGCCCTTGCCCTCGCTTTTTTCCAGCAACTGGTTCGCACGCTTGAGCAGGGAGAAGATGTTCAGCGGCTTCGTGAAGATGCCGTTCACTCCGTGCCGGATAAGGTCCCGGATGGCATCGTCGTCGAGGAAACCGGATACCATGACCAGCGGAAGATCCTCGTTGACCGACCGTACGGAACGGATGAAATCGAGACCCGACTGTTCGGGAAGACGGAGGTCGGTGACGACGAGGTCGACAGCTTCGCTTTCCACCTTCGCGAGCCCGGCCTCGGCATCCACGACAGAGAGGACTTCATGTCCTGCCTGTTCGAAGACCCCCGTCAGCAAGCGGCTGAACTCCAGGTCGTCGTCGATGATCAGAATTCTTTTGCTCATTCTACGTGACCATCTCCCTAGGTCGCGCTTTTCTCCTTGGCGAACGAAAAAACAGCTTCGCGCAACGCCTTGAGGCCGGTACCAAGCAGGGCGGACACCGGGATCAGGGTTTCGCCCGTCGCCTCCCGGAATTGCTCTGCCCTCTCCAGGGCTCCTTCCTCGTCCGCCTTGTTGCCCACAAGCAGGCGGGGACGCTCGGCAAGGCCGTGCCCGTACTGGTCCAGTTCCTCAACCAGTCCCTTGAAATCCTGCTCCGGGGGCCGTTCCGCCGCTTCGCCGAGATCGAGGACAAACAGCAGCGCCCGACAGCGTTCAATATGGCGCAGGAAGGCATGCCCCAGTCCCCGCCCGGAATGCGCCCCTTCGATGAGGCCGGGAATATCGGCCAGTTGAATGCGGGCGCTCGCGGTCGGGTCCGCCGACTCCATGATGCCGATGACCGGGTGCAGCGTCGTGAAAGGATAAGCGGCGGTGCGCGGTTTCGCCGAAGTGAGGGCTCCGAGAAGGGTCGATTTCCCCGCGTTCGGATACCCGACGAGGCCGAGATCGGCGATGCTCTTGAGGACGAACCGGAAATTGCCCCGCTGCCCGGGCGTGCCTTCCTTGAACTGCCGCGGGCGCTGGTTGACCGAGCTCTTGAAATGCAGATTCCCCCACCCGCCGCTGCCTCCGCGCAACAGGCTCATCCGCTCCCCGTGATACAGCAGTTCCCCGAGGCATTCGCCGCTTTCAGCATTCGTGATTACAACCCCCGGCGGCACCTTGAGGAGACAGTCTTCCCCGGAACGACCGTTGCGTCCCTTGCCCATGCCGGGTTGCCCGTTCCCGGCTGCGAAGTGCTTCTGGTAAGCGTAGGTGCGCAGGTCGGCGACATTTTCATCCGCCTCCACAAGGACATCACCGCCATCCCCCCCGTCCCCGCCATCGGGTCCTCCCTTCGGGACAAACTTTTCCCGCCGGAAACTTGCGCAGCCGTTGCCGCCGTCCCCCGCTCGCAACTTGACTTCCGCATCATCGACAAACATCGTTTTCACTACGCTGGGGTGCGATCTCGTTGGCAACGGTAAAACGGTCACGTTCCCGCGTGCAGCCCTCAATCAAACGATGAAAAAAGTAGCCATTATCGAAGACCACACCGCTGTCCGCGACATGGTCGCCCAGCTGATCGGAACGAAGGACGAGTGGGAGATCGTCACTTCCTCGGGAGACGGACGGACCGCCGTCGAGGAATGCCTCCGCACCAAACCGGATTTCATCATCCTCGACATCATGCTCCCGGGCTTGAACGGGACGGAGATCCTGCGCCGCCTTAAGCGCCACCTCCCCGAAACCTACGTCCTCGTCTTTTCCGGTTATCAGGATGCCGCTCTGCTGCGGGAAATGGTGGAATCCGGTGCCCACGGCTTCATCGGGAAGACCGCGCCGCTCAGTGAGCTGCAGCGCGGCCTCGACGTCGTCGCCACGGGCGGGACCTACTTCAGCCCGGAAGTAGCCGAGATTCTTCGCGAGTCCATGTCCAGCCCCGCCGGAGAGGGCAGCCAGCCCCTGCGGCGGCTCACTGCGCGGGAACGCGAAATCCTTCAGCTCATCGCCGAAAGCCACAGCACCAAGGAAATTGCCGGCATCCTCAACATCAGCATCAAGACGGCGGAGAACCACCGTACCAACCTGATGCGAAAACTGGACCTTCACGACGTCGCCAGCCTCACCCGCTTCGCGATTGAATACAACATCATCGAGCCGCCCTCCCGTCCGCACCAGCGGCGGGACAGCTGAGCCGCCCGGCGGCATAATTTCCTTGCTTCCCCCATCCCCGGAAAAAAAGCTCGCACCATGATGCCTGTACCGCGCCGGATCCTCTCCCCCCGCCTTCTCGGAGCTATGCTCGCCACCCTCTTCTTTGCGGTCGGCTGCCAGGGTCCACAGGCTCCAGATCCTTCCATGACCGCGGTTCGCGGGGGCGCTGATGGCGGTCGCCAGTCCGCCGACTGGATCAGTCCCGGCGACATCGCCCGGGCCGAATCCCTTGGCCTTGGCTTGCGGGATCCCTCCATGACGGGCGCCGACGGCATGGACAATCGTCTCGAGAACCTCTTCGAGCCGATCTACTACGACTTTGACCAGAGCTTTATCCGCCCGGCCGACCGCCCCATCCTGCAGGATGTGGCCGCTTACCTCGAGGAAAATCCCGAGGCACGGCTCCTCGTGGAAGGGCATTGCGACTGGCGGGGTACCACCGAATACAACATGGCCCTCGGCGACCGGCGTGCGCGCAGCGTGACCGCCTATCTCGAATCCCTCGGCATCGCCCCGAGCCGGATGGAGACCGTCTCCAAAGGCGATCTGGAAGCGGTTACGGAGGCCGGCGAAGAGGAGATGCGCCTCGACCGCCGCGCCGATCTCATCATCCTCCAGTAACCTGCAGCCACTGGAAGCCGAATGGCTCGAGGCGAAGTTCCTTCTGCTCCCGGTTAAGGGAACGGCCGCGCAGGAGGTCGAAAAGCCGGGTGTCCTCGCCGAGGCCAGCCTTTCGGCGGGCTTTCGCGGCACCGAGTGTTTTGCGTTTGCCGGTGAGGTTGAAAAGGCAAAGCACCCTTTCCGCACCCTCCGGGGAAACGCGTAGAAATCCCAGAAGGGAGGCATCCGTCTCCAGCAGGTTCATTTTGCCGTCGGGATGAAAGGCCCGATGCTGCCGGCGCACGGTGAGGATTTTCAGGTAGCTGCGATAGATCCAGGCACCGTCATTGGGGTCGCGTAACCATTCGAGAAGGTCCGCTTCGCGCCATTTCCGCCGGTTGATGGAACGGTTGCGCCCGGTCGCTTTGAGCCCCTCCTCGTCGTTGCGCGTCCCGAAGAGGCTGTGAATGTAGATCCCCGGAACTCCCGGAAGGGCAAGGGCCACGGCCTGCGAGCAGAGAAAACGCTGCAGCCCGCGTCGCGGGTCGCCGGGATCCCCGAGCGCGTCCCGGTAGGTGATGTTAAGTTCGTAGGGACTTTCCCCGCCTGCGGAATCCGATTTCATGGAGACGCGGCCGCCGCGCTGGCGGATTTGCTCGATAAGCCAATCGAGTTCCTCCCCGGAGACCAGTCCCTGCAGGGGACGGACGCCAATCCCGTCGTGGGAAGCGGTGAAGTTGAAGAAGGTCTGGCCCGGAGGCAGCGCGGGCAGGCGGCTCAGCCACTCCTTGAGCAGGCTTCCGTCCTCACGGAGGAGGGCATGGAGAAGCAGCGGAGGCAGGCTGAAATTATAGACCATGTGCGCCTCGTCCCCCTCCCCGAAGTAGGAGATGTTTTCCGCGTGCGGGACATTGGTCTCCGTCAACAGCATCGCCTCCGGAACGGTCCAGGAAAGGAGATCACGCAGAAGCTTCACCACTTCATGGGTCTGGGGAAGATGAATGCAGCTGGTTCCGAGTTCCTTCCAGAGGTAGGCCACCGCATCGAGGCGGAAAATCCGGCAGCCGCGGGCAAGATAAAGAAAGAGGATGTCGAGGAACTCGAAAAGAACGTCCGGGTTCTGCCAGTTGAGGTCGATCTGGTCCTCGCTGAAGGTGGTCCATACCCAAGCCGGACCGTCCCGGGTCGAGGTTTTCGTCAGCAGGGGGCTGGAGCGCGGGCGCACGACCGCGGACAGATCCGTCTCCGGATCCATGGGAAGAAAGTACCAGCGCGCGGGCGCGATGCCGGTGACGAAATCCTGGAACCATTCGCTTCGCCGCGAACAGTGGTTGAGCACGAGGTCGAACATCAGCTCGAAAGTGCGCCCGAGTTCCGAGATGTCCTCCCACTGGCCAAGGCCCGGGTCCACCTGCCGGAAATCAATCACGGAGAATCCGTCATCCGAGCTGTAGGGGAAAAAGGGCAGCAGATGCACCGTGGAAACAGTCCCGCGCACCTGCTTGTGCAGGAACCGCCGCAAGGTGCGCAGCGGTTGCTCCCCTTCCGCGCAGATGCTGTCGCCGTAGGTGATGAGGACGCTGCTGCCCTCGTCGTAGCGGGACGGGGCATCCTCCCTCGCGGCGAGGTCCACACCATAACGGCCGACAAGGGCGTCCACGCGCCTGAGCAGACGGTCCGCTTCCTCCCCGTAGAGAAAGCGCAGGCGTTGCAGAAGACGGTTCCGTTGCGGCAGGGAGAGCATGGCGGTTCAGGTTTCCCCGTTGCCGGGCCGCCAGCCGGTGAGGGTGTTAATCATGATGCGGAGATGCCGCCGCAGGATGGCGTAACTGTAATAGCGGCGGGCGATGGTGTAGTTGTGATCCAATACACCCCGGCGGTACTCCTCGTCGAAGAGCAGCCGCTTCACCTTGCGCACGAGGTCGCGCGTAATGAAGCCTTCGATAACGGCGAGGTCGAAGCCCTTCGGCTCAATGTCTTTAACAAAGATATCGTAGCGGTTGATGACGACCGGCTTCCGGAAATAGATCGCCTCGAGGAGGGCGTTGCCGAAGCCCTCGTACGTGCTCGGGTAGGTAACGAGGTCGGCATGGGGATAGAGGTCCCAGAGCGTGTAGCACTTGCGCCCCTCGGCGTCGCGTTGCCGCACCTCGGAAATGCGGTCGCCGATGAAGAGCAGTTCGACCCCTTCCTCGCGGGCAAGCTCCTCGAGCATGTGCTTGTATTCGTACCCCTCATCCCCGGCCTCGTGGGAGATGACCAGTCTGCATCGCGGGTTCTCCAGCATGCTGACCAGTTTGACCGCGTGTTCGATACCCTTGCGCGGCACGATCCGCGTTGGCTGCAAAATGAAGATATCGTCCTCCCGGATCCCGATCTCCTTGCGCACATCGGCGGCGTAGTCGTCCGGCGGTGGCGGGGTGTTCTGGAAATCAAATACATTCGGAATGAGGAGGCTCCCCACCCCTTTGCGGAGGGAAAGCTGCTCCTGGGCGTCCGCGTTGATGACGACGTGGGACATGTTGGGAAGGCGGGGTGGAAAGGCCATGTCGAGGTAGTCCTGCACCGCGTTGATGGAAAAGCGGACCCGTTCCCAGTAGAAATCATGGTGATGCGCGATGGCCGGGACATTCGTCTCCATGAGGAACTCCGTCAGGGCAACGGCCAGCGGGACATGCATCGGGATAGTGAGCGCGTTCTGCGGAACAACGACGTCCAGCTCGAAGCGGTCGCGGAAGTGATAGAGGGTTTCCTTAAGGTAAGCGGCCATGTCGCGGATCCGTCGCGACACGAGCGGGGTTCGCCGCCGCGCGCCCCAGATCCGCTCGTTCAGCCACTGCACCTCGGGATGGCCGAAATAGGCCTCGGGGACACAGAGACTCGCCCCCGGTTCGCGGTCGCTCAGCCCGGAATACCAGTAACTGACGTGGCGGTCCGTCCAAAGCACCCGCGCCCATTTCGCGCTCTCCAGTGAAACCCCGTCCGTCCCCGCGAATCGAGTCGAGATAAAGCCGAACCGCTTGCTCATCGGCCTACCGAGATTCCACTTCCGCCGCTCCGACGGGACGGTGTGGCTGCAGGGTGGCAAGAAATCCCTCGAGGCCTCCCTCCGGATACCCCACCAGTTTTTCGAGGACATTTCCCTCTGTATCGAGCAGGACGACCGTGGGGAAGTACTGCAGTCCGAACCGTTTCCCGAGCTTCCGATTATGCTCCCGCTGTTCCGCAGACAGCTGCTTTTTCCGGGGAAAGTCCGCATCGACAAGGACGAGGGCTTCCTCCGCAAATTGAAGGAAGGGATCCGCGCCCAGAACTTCCTCGTTGAGTTTGACACACGGCGGGCACCAGTCCGAACCATGAAACTCGATCATCACGAGCTTGTTTTCCGCCTCCGCCTTTTCCATCGCGGTGGAAAAATCGGTGTGCCAGTCGCCTTTTTTAGCGGCAAGGGCGGCGAAGGGAGCGAGGAGGAGCAGGGCGAGGATCTTTTTCATGATGCGAAGGGTCAGTTGAGGGAGGGATCTTCCGGAATATCCGCGAGGACGAGCCACTCCGGACGCACGTTGTTCAAGAGGGTGCGCCAGAGGTTTTGCGGCGCCTGCTTGCCGTAAGGCTGCGCGAAAGGACTCAAGGCCCAGTCAAACCGGCTCAATTCGGTTTCCAGCTGCCCGGCGCTCCAGCCGGAGTACCCCAGGAAAGCCCGGGCTTCGATCGTCGGGTCCGCCTCCAGCAGCTCCTGCAGTTTCTCCGGCTGCAATCCGAAAAAGAGGCGGAAGTTCTGCTCCTTCAGGTCCCATTTCCATGCCGCCAGGAGCAATTCATCCGAAGCCACAGGCCCGCCTTCGAAGACCGGCAGGTTCTTCAGAACAGGCGTCTCCAGGTCCTCGCGGAGGTTTCCGAGGCACTGACCCGAGGGCCGGTTGATAATGACCCCCAGCGCCCCGTCCTCACTGCTGTGCGCGGAAAGGAGAACCACCGTCTGGTGGAAATTCGGATCCTGCAGCCCCGGATGCGCACCGAGGATAAAGCCTGCGAAGGATGTAACGTTCATGGACATGCTTGAGAAGAAATCTACCCGGTTTCCAGGCCAAGCCTGCGATCAAATCCGCTGGCAGTCAATGCCCACGGATGAAAGCAGCTCGTGTACCAGAGGATCATTCCGGTAGTCAAAGTGGTATTTTACTTTCGCGATACCGGCGGCCGCGAGCACCTTTGCGCAGTTGATGCAGGGAAAGTGTGTAATGTAGGCGACCGCGCCGTCCATGGGCACCCCGCGCCGGGCAGCGTCGGCCACCGCGTTCTGCTCCGCATGCACAGTTGCTTGTTCGTGGCCGTCGCGGACACGGCTGTCATGCGGTGCCCCAGGAAGAAACCCGTTGTAGCCCGCGGCGATAATACGGTTGGGTTGACGCCCGCTCGAAACCAGCACACAGCCAACCCGCAAACGGTCGCAGGCAGAGCGCAGACTGATGAGAAGAGCGGTGCTCATGAAATAGGTGTCCCAGCTGGGCCGCGTCATTGCCTGTTCCTGCAGGCGCGCCATTTCCTCCACCAGATCCGCTTCCTCGTTCGCTTTTGTCATTGTGAAAACACCAGATTCCCAGCCTCCCCGTTTATTCCCGTATCTCAACCCCCAAAATCGGCTCCCGCCTCCCGCCTTCCTCACGCCTCTCCTACGCGCAGCTCTCCTTCCCGCATCGCCTCCAGCACCGCGCCCAGGTCCGGGAACTCGGCCGCGACGCGCCCACGCACCTCCCCCGCAACGGGACCAAGGTCCGGGATATGCAGGACGGTACAGCCCGCCGCAAGCGCCGCCCGAAGTCCGTTCTCGCTGTCCTCGAGGGCGATGCAGTCGCGCGGCTCCCGATGCAGCACCGCCGCCGCCCGCTCGTAAATCTCCGGGGCCGGCTTGCTCTCGTGCACATCGTCCCCGCAGACCCGGTACGGAAGGTAGGAAGCCAGTCCGGCCCCCCGCAGTTTCTGTTCCGCCAGTTCGCTGAAGGTGGAAGTGGCAAGGCAACGGGGAATCCCCTCCTTTTCAAGGTGTTGCAGGAATGCTTTTGCGCCTTCCTTCACCGGAATGGATTCCCTCAGGGCGCGATCATAGGCCGCCGCCGCCTCCGCGATCAGTCCCGGCACGTCACAAGTTTCCGGCATCACCGCGTGGAGTCGCTCCTCAATCGTGCGCAGGGACAACCCGATCAGGCTGAAATAAAAGCCCTCCGGCAGGCGCTGCCCGCTCGCTTCCTGGGCCGCCTCCCAGCAACGCAGGGATAGCCGCTCCGTGTCGAGAAGCAGGCCGTCCATGTCGATCAGGAGAGCCGCCGCCGCGATCCGCCGACGACCAGAGCCGCCGCCTACAGCAGGATCTCTTCCGGTATCCACTCTGCCTCCGCGGGAACCTGCTTTCCGTTGTCCGCCGTGATGAGCGGATACCGGAATTCCTTCCCTTCAAAATTACGCATGATCACTTCCGTTTCCGTGATCTCCTGCACGTATTCCGGGTTCACCGGCACTTTGCCCCCGCCGGCCGGCGCGTCGATCACGAACTGGGGGACCGCATACCCCGTCGAATGGCCCCGCAAGGCCCGGATGATCTCGATCCCCTTCCGGATATCCGCGCGCAGGTGCCGGCTGCCCGTGATTAAGTCGCACTGATAAAGGTAATACGGCCGCACCCGCATCATCAGCAAGCGGTGCACAAGGGAAGTCATCGTGGGGACGTCGTCGTTCACACCGCGCAGCAACACGCTCTGGTTGCCCAGCGGGACCCCCGCCATGGTCAGCTTTTCCGTCGCTTCAGACAGCGCCTCCGTGCACTCCTTCGGATGGTTCACGTGGATGCTCATCCAGACCGGTCCGTGCCGGCGCATCACATCCTGCAGCCCCGCCGTGATCCGTTGCGGCAGAAATACCGGAATGCGCGACCCAATGCGGACAAACTCCACATGCGGGATCTCCCGAAGCCGCCCCAACAGGTAGTCCAGCTTCTTGTCCGACAACATCAACGGGTCCCCGCCGCTCAACAGCACATCGCGGATTTCCGGGTGTTCCTCAATGTAACGAAGGGCATTCTCCAGATTCGGGTGGAAATCGTACCCCTGCGCGTTCGATACCAGCCGGCTCCGCGTGCAGTACCGGCAGTACGCCGCGCACACGTTCGTGACCAGAAATAAACAGCGGTCCGGATACCGGTGAACAAGGCCGTCCACCCCCATCGCGCCTTCCTCCCCCACTGGATCCAGCAGCTCCTCCGGCGAAACCGCCATCTCCTCTTTCCGCGGAATTACCTGCCGCCGGATAGGACAATCCGGATCCTCCCGGTCGATCAAATTGAAAAAATAGGGCGTGATCGCCATCGCCAGTTTGTTCCGCGCCAGCAGACAGCCCTCCCGCTCCGCCGCCGTCAGTTCCAGCCGCTGCTCCACCTCCTCAAGGCTCGTCAGGCGGTGGCGCATCTGCCAGCGCCAGTCGTTCCACTGCTCCGCGGGCACTTCTCCCCACAGCCCTTGCCCCCGATACCAGTTCTCGCGCGCGTCTCTCGGATACATCTCGTCCTTTCTCCTTCCTTTCTTTCGTAATTTCCTTGCTCTAAAAGTCCACGTATCACAATTTGTCAATATCAGGAAGGAATCCTTGTGAATACGGAAGGGCAAATGGACGTTGAAGACCTGGCCCGCTGCCTGTGGACGGTGGGGGACATCAACCGGCTGCGCATACTTGAGCGACTGCCGGCGGAACCGGATTGCAAGAGCGGCCACAATGTTTCGCACCTGGCGGAGGACCTGGGCCTGTCGCAATCGACGGTCTCGAACCACCTCGCCCGCCTGCGGACGCTGGGGATCATCCGGCAGACACGGAAATGCCGGGACATCTACTATTGGATTGACCCGGAGCGTGCGGAGGAAATCCAGGAGCAATTGCGCCGGGCGTTAAAGCTGCACAAGAAAATGGCGGCGGAAAGGGATTGATTCCCGGGCAGCCGCACGGATATTGCCGTAGCTTTAATGGTTCAGCCCATCAAATCCGGACTCCTCGCGCTCGAGGACGGCAGCGTATTCCGCGGCGAGGCCTTCGGGGCCAGTGCCACTGTGGTCGGAGAAGCGGTCTTCAACACCAGCATGACCGGCTACCAGGAAATCCTGACCGATCCCAGTTATTTTGGACAGATCGTCACCATGACGGCGCCGCAGATCGGCAACTACGGGGTCACCCCGGAGGATGAGGAATCCGACGGGCCGAAGGTGCGGGGATTCGTCGTGCGCGATATCAGTCCGCTTCCTTCAAACTGGCGCTCACGCCAGAGTCTGCCGGACTACCTGCTGGAACACGGGGTTCCCGGTCTTAGCGGCATCGATACGCGCGCCTTGACCAAGCGGTTGCGCGTCCATGGTTCCCTGAAGGCCTGCCTGACCACGGAGGCGATGGAAGAGGAGGAAGCGGTGCGGCGCGCCCGGGAGTGGAACGGCCTGGTCGGGGTGGATTACGTGAAGGAAGTCACCTGCGGTTCCGTCTACCAATGGGACGAACCGCCCGGTATGTTTTCGGTTCCCGGCACCCGGCTGGCGGCGCCGGCGCCGGAGCGCGCGCGCTACCCCGTCGTCGCCTTCGACATGGGGGCGAAACGGAACCTTTTCCGCAAGCTGACCTGGCATGGATTCGACGTCACGGTCGTTCCCGCCGATACGGAAGCGGCGGCGGTGCGCGACCTCCATCCAGGCGGCATCTTTATTTCCAACGGTCCGGGAGATCCGGCCGCGGTAACCTATGCGCACAAGGCGATCGCAGAGCTGCTCCCGGAGTATCCCGTTTTCGGCATCTGCATGGGCCACCAGATTATCGCCCACGCCCTCGGGGCGGACACGCACAAGCTCAAATTCGGCCACCGCGGGGCCAATCAGCCGGTGAAGAACCTCGAGACCGAAACAGTGTCCATCACGTCGCAGAACCATGGCTTCGCTTCGGACCGCGAATCCCTTGAAGCCTGCGGCGCGGTCGTCACGGAATGGAACCTGAACGACCGTACCGTGGCCGGTCTGCGCCACCGCGAGTGGCCGGTCTTCAGCGTCCAGTACCATCCCGAGGCCTCCCCCGGCCCGCACGACAGCGATCCCCTTTTCGACCACTTTTACGAGTTGGTCGCCGCCGCCAGCCGCTGACCCGCCTCTTTCTTCAAGACAAACCCTCCATCACAAAAAACGATATGAAACAACCCATTCGCATTGCCGTCACCGGCGCCGCCGGTCAGATCGGATACAGCCTGCTTTTCCGCATCGCTTCGGGAGAAGTCTTCGGACCCGATCAGCCGATCGCCCTCAACCTCATCGAAATTGAGCCCGCCTTGAACGCTCTCAAGGGGGTTTGCATGGAACTGGACGATTGCGCCTTTCCCCTGCTGACGGACATCGTCGCCACCGCCGACCTCGACGAGGGTTTCAACGGGGCCAACTGGGCCCTGCTGGTGGGTTCCGTCCCGCGGAAGAAAGGCATGGAACGCGCCGATCTCCTTCAGATCAACGGCAAGATCTTCACCGGGCAGGGGCAGGCCATCGCCCGCAGCGCGGCCTCCGATGTCCGCGTCCTCGTCGTCGGCAACCCCTGCAACACCAACTGTCTCATCGCCATGGAAAGCGCGCCGGAAATCCCCGCGGAGCAGTGGTTCGCGATGACCATGCTCGACGAGAACCGTGCCAGGACGCAGCTGGCGCAGAAGGCCGGCGTTCCCGTCACCGAGATCAAAAACCTCGTCGTCTGGGGCAACCACTCCCCGACGATGTTCCCGGATTTCTACAACGCCACCATCGGCGGGCAACCGGCCAACGAGGTGATCGGGGACGAGGGATGGCTGAAGGAAACCTTCGTCCCCACCGTCGCCAAGCGCGGCGCCGCCATCATCGAGGCCCGGGGCGCCTCCTCCGCCGCCAGTGCGGCCAACGGTGTCGTCGACACCGTCAAGGCCCTCCGCCAACCGACTCCCGAGGGGGAGACCTTCAGTGTCTGCATTCCCTCGAAAGGCGAATATGGCTCTGTGGAAGGCCTCATCACCAGCCTCCCCGTCCGCACCACCGCCGACGGCAAACAGGAAGTCGTCGAGGGCTTCGCCATCAACGACTACAGCCGCAAAAAGATCGACGCCAGCATCGAGGAACTCGCCGCGGAACGCGCAACCGTTCAGGAAGCTGGGATCGTCAGCTGAGCACGCCCCCCTCCCAGAGTCGCCTCAGAAAGTATCCTCAGAAAGCGTCGTGATCTGCTGCAGCAACTCATCGGGATGCAGCCGCCCGGCGCCGAGGACGCGCTCCTTAAGGATCGGAACCCGCCCGATCCGGGCGGCGAGGAGCTGGCGGCTGAGGCGCCGCTCTTCCTCGCTCGGATCCGCCAAGGCCCCGCTGGCGTAGCGGTTGAGAAGTTCGGCCGCCTGCGGGTGGTCCGGTTCCCGTGCGAGTACCTGTTCCAGCAAGGCCACTCCCTGGTCGGCGTACCGCGCGTCGAGGAGCAGCATGGCCCCGTGCAGCGTCATGACCTCGATCCGGTTCGGCGCCCGCATGTAGGCCGTTTCAAGGGTCTGCAGTCCCCGCAAGGGATTTTCCCCCTTCATGAGGAGGGCCCTTGCGAGGGCGAACATCGCCTTCCAATCGGCGCCGTTCAAACGGGCCGCCTCTTCCAGCACCGGAAGAGCCGCCGCCGCGATGTCTTCGTTCGATTGGAGGTCGGCATGGTAGCGGGCGAGGAGGGCCTCCCCTTTGCCGCGATGCGCCTCGCTGTTGCCGCCGTTCAGGCGCAGCGCCCGGTCGTAGCGGTTCCCGGTCTCATGAAGGATGGCGGGGCGGGCGAAAATCCGACCGGGCTCCAACAGGGCCGCTTCCAGGCGTTCCCCGGCAAGGAATGCCTCATGCTGCGACTGGTAACGGGGTACCGCGATAAGCGCGGTGAGGCTGAACAGCAGCATCGGCAGCAGACCGAGGGCGATCCCCCGCCGGTTGCGCGGCCGGGCGCTGTGCCGGTGTTCCCATTGACGGGTGGTCGCGAGTACCGCACCCAGCACGGCCAGCATCATGAGGTGCAGGGGCAGGCGGTGCCCGTAGTCAAAAACCGAATACACCAGATACGCGACCATCCCGGGGACAAAGGTCCCCTCGACGACCTTGATGAGCGGCACCCGCCCCTGTTTCTTGTCCTTGTGCCGGCGGGCGCGTCGTTGCCGGTGTTTCGGCATCCGCTTCATGCGGTCCTCCGCCTCCTTCTTCATGCGGAAAAAGGGCGTTTCCCGCCAATGTGCGTAGGAACGCCCGAGGATAAGCACAAGGGGAAAGCCGAAAAGGACAACACCGAGAAGCCCCGTCTGCACCAGCAGGTCCCCGTAGAGGGAAACCGGATACAGGGAGGTTCCCTCGACTTCCGCGCCCCGGAACTGTTCCCAGAGATAAGGATACGCACCCGGCCCGCGGCCGGTGAAGGGCGCGGTGCCGAAGCCGTCCATGGCAACTTCCCGGCTGGCTTCGCCGAGCGAGTCCTCGGGAAAATCCATCAGGAAGGCAAGGCGCTCCTGCAGAGCGTCCGTCCCGAACCAGATGGCCGGTGCGAGCAGGAGAAGAATCAGGGCCGAGACCTGGTAGGTGCGCCAGCGGTTCTTCGGGCGCTCAATGAGAAGAAACGGCAGCACGAGGAGAAGCCCCAGCGTGACAGAAAGTCCCCAGCGGTTGGTGGTAATGAAAAGCCCGAGAATGGAGGCGAGGAAGAGGAATCCCGCGAGGATCCGCGCCGGCCCGCCGAAGCGGTTGAAACGCATGACCCCGGCCGCGAGGGGAAGGAGAAGGATGAGCAGCCCCCCGAGGTTCACCGGATCGAGCAGAAAGCCCGCCGCGCCGTCGCCGTAAAAGGCTGGGCGTTCCCGGCTCAGCAGGGTGAACCAGTCCGGGTAGAGGTAGTACTGGAAAAACCCCGCCAGCAGGGCGACCATGCCGACGGCCAGAATAATACCGATGATCCAGAGCACCCCCCGGCTTCCGCGAAGGGAGTTACAAAGCAGGAAAAAGAGGCCGTAGATTTGCCACAGCGGCAGGACGACCAGCCAGCCCGCCTGCGAGGAGGGGCTGATGAGAGGCACCGCGAAAGTCGCCCAGAGAAGAAACGGCAGAGGGAGCAACCACTCCCAGCGCAGCTCGGGCTGCTTCTTCCGGAAAACGGCGACGAGTCCGTGCAGCGCGCCGAGGGCCAGCAGGGCCCTGGTGAGATCGACCATGGGGAGGCCGTAGGGGACAAAACCTCCGAACTGCACAAGGGCCAGCAGGAGACAGAAACCGAGGAACAGGTATTGCAGGCCTTCCAGCAGGCCCGAGGGGTCGTTGCCGATCTTCCAGAAAAAGCGAAACAGGGGTCGTTTGTGGTGCAGGCTGACCATGCCAGCGAAGTGTTCCCCACCAATGAGGGCGAGCAATCTCAAAATCCTTTCCCCCCGTCACCCCGCTCTTGAAAAATACGGGCAGTATCCTAATGCCATTGCAGATTTTGAATCCGCGTCGCTTGCCGACGTCCTACTGCGCAACCAGACCCTTTCTCTTATGTCAGCATCCTTTAATCTCGAAGCGGTCCAGGAACGGATTCGCGAACAATCCCAATGGGTGGCCACGCTGCGCGCCGAAATCGGCAAGGTCATCGTCGGCCAGCAATATCTCGTCGACCGCCTCCTCGTCGGTTTGCTCGCCGATGGCCACGTGCTTCTCGAAGGGGTTCCGGGTCTCGCCAAGACCCTTTCCGTGCGGACGCTCGCCGCCGCGGTCGACGCCGCCTTTTCCCGCATCCAGTTCACCCCGGACCTGCTCCCCGCCGATGTCATCGGGACGCTGATCTACAACCCGAAATCGGGGGAATTCAGCACCAAAAAGGGACCCGTCTTTGCCAACATCGTTCTCGCGGACGAGATCAACCGGGCCCCGGCCAAAGTGCAGAGCGCCCTGCTTGAGGCGATGCAGGAACGGCAGGTGACGATCGGGGAGGAAAGTTACCCCCTGCCCCACCCCTTTCTCGTCCTCGCCACCGAAAACCCCATCGACCAGGAGGGCACCTACCCGCTGCCCGAAGCCCAGGTCGACCGCTTCATGCTCAAGTTGCAGATCGGCTACCCGACGCGGGAGGAGGAGCGAAAGATTCTCGAGAACATGGCCACCACCGGCGCCAAGCCGGAAGCCGGCGCGGTGGTCGATCCGCAGCGCATCGTGGAAGCGCGCAAAGCCGTCAACGAGGTCTATCTCGACCCGAAGATCAGCGACTATATCCTCGACCTCGTCTTCGCCACCCGCGATCCCGACAGCCATGGACTCGGGGAACTGAAACCGTTCATCCAGTTCGGGGCCAGTCCGCGCGCGACGATCGCCCTCACCCTCGCCGCCAAGGCATGGGCCTTTCTCGCCGGACGCGGCTACGTCACCCCTCAGGACGTCAAGTCGATCGCCCCCGACATTCTCCGTCACCGCATGATCCTCACTTACGAGGCCGAAGCCGAGGAATGGACGACCGAATCCGTCCTGCAGAAGGTGCTGGAAACCATTCCGGTCCCCTGATCCGGACCCGTCGACCAAGCCCTATGTCGGAAGCCCAACGTACCCGGGACATCCTTCGCCGCGTCCGCCAGGTCGAGATCCGGACGCGCCGCTTCGTCGACGAATCCCTCGTCGGCGCCTATCACAGCGTCTTCAAGGGACGGGGAATGGATTTCGCCGAGGTTCGCGAATACCAGCCCGGCGACGATGTCCGCTCCATCGACTGGAACGTCACCGCGAAGATGAACCGTCCCTTCCTGAAAATCTACGAGGAGGAAAGGGAACTGACCCTGATGCTCATGGTCGACGTCTCCGCCTCCGGCGACTTCGGCAGCGCGGGCGGGACCAAGCGCGAACTCGCCGCCGAGCTGGCCAGCGTCCTCGCCTTCAGCGCCACGCGCAACAATGACAAGGTCGGCCTGCTGCTCTTTTCCGACGGTATCGAAAAAATCATTATGCCGAAGAAGGGACGGAGCCATGTCCTGCGCGTCATCCGGGAGATCCTCTTTTTCGAGCCGAAAGGCCGCGGCACCGACATCGACGGCGCCCTGCGCACCCTCAACCGGCTGCTCCGGCGGCGCGCGGTCTGCTTTCTCCTCAGCGACTTTCTCACCGAGGAATCCCTCAGCTGGATCCGCCCCCCGGTTCGCGAACAGCCGGGCCAGCTGCGCCGCACCCTGACCCTGACCGGACGCCGCCACGACCTCATCTGCGTCCACCTTTACGACCGCCGCGAGCTGGAACTTCCCTCCGTCGGCTGGATGGTGCTCGAGGATGCCGAGACCGGGGACCTCGTCGAACTGGACACTTCCGACCCGAAGCTGCGCTCCCTGTACCGCCACCGCAACCACGAGCGTCGCGAACAGCTGCTGCAGACCTTCCGGCGTTCCGGCATCGACCATTTCGAAGTCGCCACCGGCGAGCCCTACATGGCCGCGCTGCGGACCTTTTTCCGCAAACGGGAAGCCCGGAGATGAGACCACCCGCTTCCATGCTTTCCGCCGTTCCGCCGGAGATGGATGGCTTCGCCGACATCGAGGGGCCCGTCTTTTCCCAGTGGCCACTCTGGCTGGCCCTTTCCACCGGCCTGTTGCTTCTGCTCGTTACTTTTTGGCTTCTTCGCCGCCTTCGCAACCGCAGCGGCGTCGAGCCTGCGGCAAAAAACGCGCCCCCGCCGGATCCTCCCCTGACCGTGGCCGTGCGCCGTCTCCAAGAAGTCGAGGCCAGTCTGGATCGGTACGAGACGGAACCGCTTTGCGTGGCTGTCTCGGACATTGTCCGCGCTTACCTCGAGGCCGTCCTCGATCTCCCCGTGCGCGAACAAACCTCGGAGGAGTTCCTGGAAGCCTTGCGCCATCGTCCAGGCCAGCTGCCGGTTCTCAACGAGCAACTGCCGCGCTTCCTTGAGCAGTGTGACATCGTGAAGTTCGCGCGCCAGGATCTGAATGAGGAGAGCAGACGCGAACTGACCGCCACCGCCCGCCGTCTCGTCGAGGCAACCGACCGCGGCCTTTCCGCAGCGGAGAGCGCGCCCGAACCCGCGACATCGTCATGATCTTCCAATTCGCCGATCCGTGGTACCTGCTGCTGCTTGCGCTGCTGCCCGTCCTTTTCTTTCTTCTTGGGCGGCGGGGCCGCTCCGGCGCGGTGCGTTTTCCTTCCACCCTCCTCGCCGGGCAGATTGCCGCCTTCGTGCGCCGCCGACCCGGCCGCTGGCGGGCCGCTCTGCGCTGGCTCGCCCTTGCCCTGCTCATCGCCGCCCTCGCCCGGCCACAGACCGGGGAGGAGCTCACCAGTACCCGCAGCAGCGGACTCGACATCCTGCTCGCCGTCGATCTGTCCACCTCGATGTGGGCGCACGACTTCCAACTCAACGGCGTCCGCGTGGACCGCCTGACCGCCGTCCAGTCCGTCGTCCGGGACTTTATCGAGGGCCGGGACGCCGACCGCATGGGCCTGCTCGCTTTCGCGGCGCAGCCCTACCTCGTCAGTCCGCTTACGCTGAACCACGACTGGCTGCAGCGCCGCTTGGGCGACCTCCGCATCGGCCAGATCGAGGACGGAACCGCCATCGGCAGCGCCATCGGTTCGGCGACCCGCCGCCTTCGCGAGCTGGAAGCGGACTCGCGCGTCCTCATCCTGCTCACCGACGGGGCGAACAACCGCGGACAACTTGAGCCTGTTCCCGCCGCCGAGGCCGCCGCCGCCTACGGCATCCGTATCTACACCATCGGCGTCGGGCGCGAAGGCCGCGTTCCCTACCCGGCGCGCTTCGATCGCGACGGGCAACCCCTGCGCAACCGCGACGGTCGCATCGCCCTGCGGGCGGCCCCCTCCGACATCGATCTGGAAACCCTGCGCGAAATTGCCGACCTCACCGAGGGTCGCTATTACCACGCCACCAGCCTCGAGAACCTCCGCGACATCTACGCGGAAATTGATCAATTGGAGAAAACCGAGGTCGAACTGAAGGTCCGGCGACTCTACACGGATGTTTTCGCCATCCCGCTTCTTGCCGGTCTGGCCCTGCTTCTGCTCGACCTTCTGCTCCGCGAAACCCGGTACCGACGCGTCCCCTGATCATGCCGACTTTTGCGCAACCGCTTTACTTGATCGCCATTCCCGTGCTGCTCGCGGCGGGCGTGCTTTTCCTGCTCTGGCGCGAACGACGCGCCCGCAGGCGTCTGGAGACCTTCGCCGACGCGGGGCTGGCCGCGCGCCTCGTCGCCGGCCACAGCCGCCGCCGTTTCTGGATCAAGAACAGCCTCCTGCTGCTCGGGTTCGCCCTTCTTTTCCTCTCCCTCGCGCGACCGCAATGGGGCGTGCGCTGGGAAAAGGCCGAAAGCCGCGGCATCGACATTCTCTTCGCCCTCGACACCTCCCGCAGCATGCTGGCCGAGGACGTCACCCCCAACCGCCTCGAACGCTCCAAACTCGCCATTCTCGACTTGCTCGAAAAGGTGCGGGGCGACCGTGTCGGCCTGGTCGCCTTTGCCGGGGAGGCCTTTCTGCAGTGCCCGCTGACCCTGGATTACCAGGCCTTCCGACAGACCCTGACCGCCCTCGACACCCAATCCATCCCAAGCGGCGGGACCGATGTCGCTGCCGCCATCGACGAGGCCGCCGCCTACTTCGAAGAATCGGAAAACACCCGCCTGCTCCTCCTCCTCACCGATGGCGAGGACCTCGAGGCCGAAGGCGTCGCCCGGGCCCGCGAGGCCGCCGGCGACGGCATCCGCATCCTTACCGTCGGGGTCGGCTCCCCCCGCGGGGAGCTCATCCCGATCACCGGTCCTGACGGCGAGAGGGACTACCTCCGCGACGAAACGGGCGATCCGGTCCAGTCCGCGCTCGATGAAGAGACCCTGCGCCGCGTCGCCTCCGTCACAAAAGGCATTTACGCCCCGCTGGGGCCGACCAGCCGGGGGCTGGAGGAAGTCTACGCCTACAGCCTGCAGCAGATGGAAGCGCGCGAACGCTCCGAAACCCTGCAGCGGATCCCCGTCGACCGTTTCCAGTGGCCCCTCCTCGCCGCCATTTTCCTCCTCCTCCTCGAGCCCTTCCTGCCCACCCGCTCGCGACGCCGGGAGAAGGGAACGCTTCCCGCCGCAAGCCTCCTCGCCTTCCTCGCCCTCCTCGCTCCCGCCAACGGCCTGCGCGCCGAAAATCCCGCGACAGCGGCGGAAAACGCCCTCCGCGAGGGCCGTTTCGAGGAGGCCCTGCCCCTTTTCCGCGAAGCCGTCACGGCGGAGGAAGTGTCCCCACGGCTTCACTACAACATGGGAATCGCGGCCTACCGGTCCGGGGAATGGGAAAGCGCCGTCAACGCCTTTACCCGGGCCCTTGAAAACGCCGATGCGGAACTGCAGTCGAAATCCTTCTTCAACGCCGGCAACAGCCGCACCGCCCTCGGCTTTGCCGAACTGGAGGCGCAACCCACCCTCAGCCGCGACGCGTGGCAGGCCGCCTTGCGCGATTATGCCGCCGCCCTCGAATTGCGCCCGGATTGGGAAAAGGCCGTCCGCAACCGGGAACGGTTGCAGGAGGTCCTCCGCGAGCACACCCACCGCTTGACCCTTGTCGCCGAACCGGAAGAGGCCGGATCCGTCAGCGGCAGCGGCCGGATTTTTGCGGGCATCCCCCGTCCCGTCTCCGCGACCGCGAACCCGGGCTGGCAATTCGCCCGCTGGGAGGGCCCCGTGGAGGATCCGGAAGCGCTCGAGACGAGCGTCGCTCTGACCGAAGACACCACGCTCACCGCCCGCTTCCGCAAGGTGTGGGAGCTGACCGTGGTCTCCGCCGACCCGGAAATGGGCACGGCCGGCACCTCCGGAACCTACGCCGAAGGCGAACCGGTTCCCATCAAGGCCGAGGCGAAGGATGATTTCGCCTTTTCCAAATGGAAGGGCGAGGGCGTCGAGGTGGCCGAACCGGAAGCCGCCGAAACGGAGGTCACCCTCGACCAGAACGCCACCGTCACCGCCACCTTCGTTCCCGCGTTCAAGCTCGATGTCGGCGTCGAACCGGAAATCGGCGGCCAGGCCGGTCCGGCGGGCTTCCATGAAACATACTCCGTCGTGCCGCTGCGGGCGGAACCGCGTGAGGGCTTCCGCTTCCTCCGCTGGGAGGGCGAGGGCCCACGCGATCCCGCAAGCGCCGAGACCACCCTCACCATGATCCGCGATCGCGACGTCACCGCCGTCATGGAGCGCGAATGGAACCTCGTTCTCGTCCCCGTGCCCGAAGAGGGCGGCCAGCTCGAAGGCGGCGGCGACCACCCCGTCGGCAGCACCGTCGAGATCAAGGCCGCCGCCGCCGAAGGCTACGCCTTTGCCGGCTGGGACGGTCCCGGCGTCGCCCATCTCGCCAGCGCCGCCACCTCTGTCACCGTCCAGTCCGAGGCCCACACCGTCTTCGCCCGCTTCCGGCCAAAGGACAATGAGCAGGAGAATCAGCAGCAGCAGCAGGAGAATCAGCAGCAGCAGCAGGAGAATCAGCAGCAGCAGGAGCAGGACGGACAAGAGCAGCAGCAGGAACCGCAGGAAGAGGAGCAGACCGGAGAACCGAACCAACCCGGAGAGGATCCCGCACCGCAACAACAACCGGACGAAGAGGAGACGCGGGAACAGCAGCAAGAAAGCCAGCCGCAACAGGAGCAGGAGGCACAGGAAGGAGAACAGGTTGCACAACCGGCCGAAAACCGCACCTTGACACGCGAGGAAGCCCGTCAACTGCTGCGCGCCCTCCGCGAGGAGGAACGCTTCCTTCCCGCCGGGGAACGGTCGCGGGAGGAAGGGCGACCCGGCAAGCAACCTTCCGGAAGAGACTGGTAATGAAATTCCCACGACAATCCACGACTGTCATCACCCTGCTCTTCGCCCTCCTCGGGGCGGCGTGGCCTCTTCCGACACAGGGATCGATCGAAGCGCAGGCCTCCGTGGATCCCGATCCCGTCATGGCCGGGTCGCAGGCCACCTACCAGATCCGCTTTCTCAACGCCGGCGGCATCCCGGACCTGAACCGTCCCCGCGTCGCCGGGCTCGCCTTTGGCTCCGGGGCGCGCCGGGGCAGCCAGACCTCCATCGTGAACGGGCGGGTCTCCCGCGAAACCTCGCTTTCATGGAGCTTCACCGCCGCCGAACCCGGCCGCTACACCATCCCGGGGCGCACCGTCGAGGTTGGCGAGGGCACCGCCCGCATCCCCGATGTCACCTTTCGCGTCCTTCCCCCCGACGAGGAGGCCCGCAGCCGCGCCTTTCTCGAGCTGGAGCTGCCCGACGGCCCCTACTACACCGGACAGGCCCTGCCCGCGCAGCTGCGCCTGCTCGTGCGCGGCGATTTCAGCCTCGAGAACGCGACGCTGCCGGAACGACAGGGCGACGCCTTTGTCAATTCGGAGATCACCGATGATTTCCGCCGCGGTACGCTGCGGCGGGAGGGCCGGCCCTACCACGCCGTCGTCTGGGACATTGTCCTCACCCCCGTAAAGAGCGGTCCGACCGATCTGCGCTTCGCTCAGCAGATCGCCATCGCTTCCGCACAGGACCGGCGACGCTCTTTCGGTTTTTTCGACAATGTCCGTACGGAGACCATGACCCTCTTCTCGGAACCGCTCGCAACGGAAATCCGCAGCCTGCCCGACCCGCCGGAGGAAGGTGTCTTTTCCGGCGGTATCGGAAATTTCGAGGTCACCCGTTCCCTTGCCGAAACCGACCTGACCGTCGGCGAACCGGTCACCATGGAGATCGTGCTTCGGGGGGAAGGCAATTTCAAGGGCATGGATCCACCCCAACCGGATTTCGGAGAGGTGTGGCGCGCCTACCCACCGAAGTCCTCCTTCGAGCCCTCCGATCCGCGCGGCCACCGGGGGATCCTTTCGCTTTCCTACATCCTCATCCCGCAGGAAGCCTCGGTCACCGAACTCCCCGCATGGAAGCTCTGGACCTTCGATCCCGGCACAGCTTCCTACGTCGATCACGATCTTGCCAGCATCAACGTCGAGGTCGCCCCAGCCGCCGAAGAACCCCGTGCCCAGGTCTTTCTCGACGGCGACGGCAATGCCGAGGCTGCGCCGGATCCCGCGGTCGCGCCCGAAACCGTCCTCCCGTTGCGGCCGGGCCTGCAACCGCTTCCCACCGCCGTCCATCCGCTTTCCCTGGAATTTCTCGGGCTCAACGGTCTCCTCGCCAGCGCCTTCCTCGCAGCGGGGGTCCTCCGCTCCCGCCATCTCCGCCAGCACGCCGACGAACGCCTCGTCCGCCGCAAGGCGGGTGACCGGCGCGTGCGCCGCCAAATAAAGGAAGTGGACAGGGCCGTCGCCGCCGGGGACATCGATGCCTTTTTCTCGGAGGCGCGCTCCATCCTGCGCGAGCGGGTCAGCCACCTCTCCTCGCAGCCGGTCGAAGCCGATTCCCTCGCCACCGCCGACTGCCGCGACCTCCTCCTCCGAAGCGGAACCGGCGAGGCCCTCGCCGAAAAGGTCCTCCGCCTCCTCGATTCGGCCGATGCCAGCCAGTTCGCTGGTCAGCGTCCGCCCCCTGAACGTCTGGGCGACCTCCGCAACGACCTGCGCGAGGCCCTCGACGGTCTGAACAAAGAGATTGTTTCATGATGATGCTGTCGCCGCATTTCCTCGCGCGCTCCGTGTCCGGGTTGCTTTTCCTCGCCGTCGCCGCCGCCACTTCCGCCACGCCGGAGGAAGCCTTTCTGCGCGGCAATCTGGCCTACGCCGAAGGTGATTACACGGAGGCGGAATCCGCCTACCGGGAAGCCGCCGCCAACATCCGATCGGCTTCGCTGCAGTACAATCTCGGCAACAGCCTCGCCCGCCAGGACCGCTGGGGCGAGGCGGCCTTCCATTACCTCGCGGCCCATTCCCTTGACCCCGGCCTCGATGCCGCTCGCGCCAACCTCCTCCTCTGCGCCGAAGAACTCGGCTTCGAGGAATCGCCCTTCCCCGAAATCCGCGAACCGGCCGCCCTCCTCCCCCGCCACCAATGGCTGCTCGCCGGAACCGCCGCCTTCTGGCTCGGCTTGTTTTTCCTCTGCCACCGGCGGCTTCTGCCGGTGCATCTGCCCTTTCCTCGCCTCCTCGGGTTCGGAGGCCTTCTCATCGCCCTCGTTGCCGCCGTCGCCGTCTGGCAGTACGACCGCTTCGGCGGCTGGGCCGTCCTTCCTTCCGCCGCCCTCCCCCTCCGCGTCGCTCCCGCCGCCGACAGCCCCGCCGAAATCACCCTGCCGGAGGGATCCCCGGTGCGGATTCTTCAATCCGAGGGCGCGTATGTGAAGGTCCGGACCCGCGACCGGGCCGAGGGCTTCCTGCGCGCCGACGAGGTGCGGCCTGTGCAAGATCATTGATTTTCGTTCCCGCCTTCTCTAACCTCTTTAAACCATGATCGATTCTCTCAAGAAAACTCTCTACGCTGGCCTCGGAGCCACGATGGTCACCGCCGAAAAGCTCGAATCCGTCCTGCAGGAACTCGTCGACAAGGGCAAACTCTCCGCCGAGGACGCCCGCAAGGCCGTCGACAGGGTTTCCGAGGAATCCAAGGCCGAGTACAACGAAGCGCGGAAATCCTTCCAGGACAGCATCGACGAGGTCCTCGCCAAAGCCCCCCTCGTACGGAAAAAGGATCTCGAGCCGATCCTGAAACGCCTCGACGCCATCGAGCAACGCCTCGAGGAACAACAGGCTTCCGGTGACAAAGGCTGAGCGCCTTGAAACTGCACCTTATCCGTGATGTCGTCCGGGCGAAGGAGATCGTCGGCATTCTCCTGCGCTACCGCTTCGACAAGATCCTCGAAAACACGGATACGCCGGCCAGCTGGCTCTCGCGCATCACCCCGCCCGTGCGCGAGAATATCCCGTTCTGGCGGCGCATGCGCCTCGCCTTCGAGGAACTGGGCCCGACCTTCATCAAGTTCGGGCAGATCCTCAGCACGCGCCCGGATATTCTCCCGCGAGAGCTCATCGAGGAACTGGAACTGCTGCGCGACAAGGTCAAGCCGCTGCCGTTCGAAACCATCCGGCCCGTCATCGAGAAGGAGCTCGCCACCGGCATCGATGGCGTCTTCTCGGAATTCGATCCCGAGCCCGTCGCCGCCGGTTCCCTCGGCCAGATCTACCGCGCCCGGCTTCGCGAGGATAACCGCGAGGTCGCGCTGAAAGTCCAGAAGCCGGACATCCGCAGGCCCATTCAGACGGACCTCGAAATCATCGCCTATTTTGTCTCCCAGCTGCACGAAAACATCGTCGCCCTGCGCCCCTTTGACCTGCCCGAGGTCGTCGAGCAGTTGAAACAGGGAGTCCTGAAGGAACTCGATTTCACCATCGAGGCGCACAACGCGACCGTCTTCAATTCCCTCAACCAGTTCCCGGAGCGGGTCTTCGCCCCCGAAGTCTATCCCGCCCTCTGCACCCCGCGCCTGCACCTTTCCGAATGGATCAAGGGCGAAACTCCCCGCGACCTCGACCGCCCCATGGAGCGGCGCGCCTCCATCGCGAACACCGGGGGCGACTCCTTCTTCTCCCAGATCGTCATCACCGGCTTCTTCCACGGCGATCCGCATCCGGGCAACCTCCTCGTCACCGATGACGACCGGATCTGCTTCCTCGACTGGGGGCTCGCCGGCCAGCTGACCCGGCGCATGCGCTTCGCGCTCATCGACCTCTTTGCCGCCTGCAGCAAGCGCGACGCCGAAATGGTCACCCGGATCGCCCTCGGCCTCGGACGCAACCCCAACCGCATCGAGCGCGTCGAGTTGGAAAAGGCCGTCACCACCGTTCTCTTCAAATACGACGCCGACCTCCGCAGGATGGAGAACATCGGCAAGATCATCTTCGAGCTGATCTTCGTCTTCGGTTCCCACGGCATCCATGTCGCCCGGGATTACACCCTCCTCGCCAAGGCCGTCATTTCCATCGAGCAGACCGCCACCCTCCTCGACCCGGCCTTCAACCTCGGTTCCCTCGGCAAGCCCTACATCCAGAAGCTCAACTGGGAACGATGGAACCCGTTCCGCTTCGGCCGCGCCGCCTTTACCGAATGGCGCGACAAACTCGCCGTCGCCGGGGAACTGCCTCGTGATCTGCAGCGCATCCTCCACTCCCTCGAGGATGGGAAAATGCCCATCGTCCTCGACCACCGCGGCGTCAACCGGGCCACCAACACGATCCACCACGCCTTCAGCCGCCTTTCCCTCGCCGTCATCATCGGCGCCCTCATTGTCGGCAGTTCCCTCGTCATCAACACCGGCGTCCAGCCCCTCCTTTGGGGCTACCCCGCCATCGGCATTATCGGCTACCTCCTTTCCGCCGCCATGGGCGGCTACGTCGCTTTTGACATTCTTCGCAGCAGCGGTCGACCAAAAGACCCGAAGTCCTGACTGCTGGTTGAATTATCTGTCCCCGTCCCCACTCTTGTGTTGACAGCTTTTCCCGCCGCCTCTCAAAACCAGCCCACTCTTGTGTTGACAGCTTTTCCCGCCGCCTCTCAAAACCAGTCTTCTTTCCACGGGTTTCGCCTGACTCTTCCCCTCCCAGTTTGAATGAAGATCGGCTCACCCCGTACCACAGACATACCAACGTCTTTATAACCACCACAGAAAAGCATCTCATGAAAAAACCGATCCTCTACGGTGTAGCCGTTCTCCTCGCGGCCCCCGCCCTGCAAGGCCAGGGTGATCAATCCGCAGTGCAGAAGGAAATCGAAAAAACCCGCCAGGTCATCTCAGAATATGTCAAAACACGGCAGGAGATCGCCCGGGTGAAGAACGAGTGGAAGTCCTATAAGGAACTCACCGAGCGCCGCATCAGCCTCTACAAACAGGAGATCGAGGGTCTTCGTGAAACCATTGCCGAAGGAGAAACGGACACGACGCAGGCGGAACGCGAAATCGCCCGCATCCAGGAGGAGATCGAGGTTCTGCGCGATGCCAACAACCTTGTAGCCGAGGCTCTCCCCGGAATGGAGCAAAAGATGCGGGAGCTCAACGAATTCTTTCCCGACCCCCTCAAGGAAAAGGTTCAGCGCCTCGTCAAGCAGCTGGGGAAAGGTAACCAGGCCTCCGACCGCATGGCCGTCCTCATCGGCATTCTCAACGAGGTCGACAAGTTCAATTCCGAATTCAACTTCGATACCGACCAGAAGGAAGTCGGCGGCGAGACCAAGCTTGTCGATGTTATCTACCTCGGCCTTTCCGTTGCTTACTACGCTGACAAGGACGCCACCATCGGCGGCATCGGGGTCCCCGCTCCGGACGGCTGGAACTGGACCGAGCGCAACGAACTGGCCCAGTCCATTCACAACGCCGTTCTCTACTACAACGGCGATATCAAGCCGGCCCTCATGGTGGACCTTCCGGTCGACCTCAAGGAAATCACCCTCGGCGGTGCCAACTAAGCCATTCCCAACTTTTCGACGGCCAAGCCTTTCAGAAACATGAAAAAGATTGCCACTCTCCTCGCCCTTTTCGGGGTCTTCGGTCTTCACGCCCAGTCAGATACTGAGAAAAGCTTCTCCCTCGCCGCCGAGCAGGCGGAGGAACGCCTCGAGAAGGCACTCGATGAACTGGACCGGATCCAGCAGGAAATTAACGAGAAACGCCCCGAACTCGGCGCCCGTCTTGACGACGTCGAGTCCACCGCCCTGCGCCTGCGCGACGAGGCTTCCAACATGGCCCGGATCAAGGCCAGCTTCGACGTCGAGGTCAGCCAGCTGGAGAAGGAAAAGCAGAGCATCATCGACAATAACAGCTACATTCAGTCGACACTGCTCAATGAGTACATACGCCGCCTCGAGCTGACCCTCGACCCCGCCGAGCTCGACCTTTACCTCGATGATATCCGCGACACCCTCGCCTACGTCGAATCTGAGGAAGAAGTCGACGACGCCACCATTTTCGAGGCCCAGCTCGAAGTCGTGAACATGGCCCTTGACCGTATCGAACGCGTCATCGGGGGAGATACCTTCACGGGGTCGGCCATTGTCGACGGAACCCTCATGAAAGGCACCTTCGCCCTCATCGGTCCGGTCTCCTACTTCACCGCCAATGACAATGCCGTCGCCGGTATCACCAGCGGCATCATCAATGACAGCC
>JAAAOD010000090.1 GCA_009908535.1 Verrucomicrobiota bacterium | reverse complement strand
GGAGGGCTACCGCTTCATCGGCATGGACCATTTCGCGCGCGAGGACGACGACCTCGCCGTCGCCCTCCGCGAGGGCGGCCTCCACCGCAACTTCCAGGGCTACACCACCCGCGCCGGCGCCGACATCTGCGCCTTCGGCATGTCCGCCATTTCCCAGACCCCGCGCAGCTACCGCCAGAACGAGAAGGACCTCGGGCAGTGGCGCGAGCGGCTCCGGAGAGGGGAACTTCCCCTCGCGAAAGGCGTCCTCCTTTCCGGAGAGGACCTTCTCCGTCGTGAAATCATCATGACCATCATGTGCTCGGGAGTAGTTCTGTATTCAAAATTCAACGACAAGTACGGCATTACCTTCACGGAAAAATTCAGCGATGCCCTGCAGAAACTCGAGGAACCGGCCCGCGACGGCCTCGTCTGCTTCCACGAGAACGGCTTTACGGTGACGGAGCAGGGACGCCACCTCCTCCGCAACCTCGCCATGCCCTTTGACGCCTACCTGCGCGAAGGCGCCCGCCGCCACGCCAAAACGGTCTGAAAACGCCATGCCCGCCGCTTCCCCACCCTCCTCTGCCAAGGACATCGACTCCCTCGTCGTCGGGGCCGGCATCAGCGGCCTCGCCCATGCCCGGATCCGCCACGACAAGGGCCAGCGGGTCCACATTCTCGATACACAGGAGGAGCCCGGCGGATCCGTGCGCTCCTTCCGCCGCGAAGGCTTCCTCGTCGAAGAGGGACCGAACTCCATGCTCGTGAAGTCGCAGGAGGTCTGGGACTGGCTTGGCAAAATGGGCCTCGGGTCCCGTATCGTGGAGGCCAATCCCGCCGCCAACCGGCGCTACCTCGTCAAGGATGGAAGGCTCGTCGCCATGCCATCCTCGCCGTGGTCGGCCGTGAAGACCCCCCTTTACAGCCCGGCGGCCAAGCTCCGCCTCCTCGCCGAACCCTTCCTTCCCAGAACGAAACTCGCCGACGAATCCGTCACCTCCTTTGTCAGCCGGCGCATGGGTCCGGAATTCCTCGAATACGGGATCTCCGCCCTCGTGTCCGGCATCTTCGCCGGTGATCCCGATCGCCTCTCCCTCACGCACGCCTTTCCCAAGGTCTGGAACCTTGAACAGACCTACGGTTCCCTCATCGGCGGCGCCCTTCGCCTGCGGCGCCACCGTCGCAAGGCCGGCATCAAGCCGTTCAAAAGCCGTCTGATCTCCTTTCGGGACGGCCTTGCGGAGTTGACCGCTGCGCTCGCCCAGCCCCTTCTCCAGGACGGCCTGCTCTCCCTTTCCAGCCGGCTGGGAACCCTGCGCCGCGATCCGGATGGGCACTGGCATGTCCGTGTCCTCCGCCCGGACGGGGAAAGGGTTCTGCGCTGCCGCGAAGTTGTCGTGACGATTCCGCTGCACCAGTACGGCGAAATCCCCTTTCTGCGCGACCTCGACCTCGCGGAGTTGACGCGGCACCCCTATCCGCCGCTCTCCACCCTTGTTCTCGGGTTTCCGCGCACCGCCATACAGCATCCCCTCGACGGATTCGGGGCGCTCTTCCCCCGGCGCGAACAGCGCTTTTCCCTCGGGACCATCTTCTCCTCCACGCTCTTCCCCCTCCGCGCCCCGCAGGACCAGGTCAGCCTCATGACCTTTATCGGCGGGGTCCGGCAACCGGACAACGCGCGCATGGAAACCCCGCAGCTCGTGGAGCGCGTTCTCGCCGACCTTTCCCCGCTCCTCGGGTTGCGCGGGGATCCCAGCTTCCTGCATCACAGTTTCTGGCCGCAAGCCATCCCGCAGTACAATGTCGGCCACGGGGAGGTGCTCGCGCAGCTTGATCAACTCGAGACCCGCCATCCCGGCCTGCGCCTGCGTGGGAATTTCCGCGGGGGGCCCGGCCTGCACGACTGCCTGGCCGGGGCCCTTGCAGAACCGTCGCCCACGGCCGCCTAGTCCGTCATCTCCAGAATGGCCGCGCCGATGCGGTCGGCGAGAAGGCGCCCACGCGGGGTCAGCCGGAAACGGGTTCCCTCGGCCGCGGCCAGGCCCTCCTCGAGCAGAGAGGCGGCAAAGGTTTCCCATTCGGACGGCAGGCGGCCGAAGCGCGCGGCGAGGCCGGCGCAGTCCACCCCTTCGTTACGGCGCAGGCCGAAGATGAGCGCGTCCTGGGCGAGCAGCGTCGGGCTCAGCGGTTGTTCGTCGATGCAGGCGGGCTTTCCGCTCTGCAGTCCCTCGAGCCATGCCGCGAGGGAAGGCGGCTCCGTCCAGCGCCAACCGCGATACTGGCTCGAGGCGGAGGGACCGTAACCGAGCCACTCCTGCATATCCCAGGTGTTGAGGTTGTGGCGGCAGGCATGGCCCGGCCGGGCAAAATTGGAAATCTCGTACTGCCGGAACCCGGCCTCTTCCAGAAGGAGGGTGCTCCTTTCGTAGAAGGCGGCTTCCTCCTCCCCGCTGTGCCGGCGGGTTTCGCCTCTCTGCAGCCGCAGCCAGAGGGCAGTGTCTTCCTCGAAGGTCAGGCAGTAACAGGAGAGATGGGCCGGTCCGGCGGCGACGGCCTCCCGCAGATCCGCTTCCCAATCCCCGATGGACTGGCCGGGAATGGCGAACATCAGGTCAAGGTTGAGGTTCGCAAACCCCGCCTCCCGCACCGTGCGGAGCGCGTGCTCGACCTGGGCGGTGGAATGGATCCGCCCAAGGGCCGCGAGCGTGCGGGCGGAAAAACTCTGCACGCCGATGGAAATCCGGTTCACCCCCATGGCCAGGAGCCGGTCAAGGCGCCCGGCTTTCACGGTCGCGGGGGCCATTTCCACCGTCCACTCCTCAGGGACGACGCCGTGGTTCGCCCGTACCATGGCCCTGCCGAGGCGCTCAAGGTCCGCCGGCGGCAGCAATCCGGGCGTTCCCCCGCCCCAGAAGGCGGTTCGCGCCGGCCGGTCCGGAGGCCGGCTCGCAAGCGAGCGCTCCATTCCGTCAAGGTAGCGGTCAAGCTCCGCCCGCTTCGGCGCCTCCTGGTAAAAGGCACAGAAATCACAGCAACGCGCGCAGAAGGGAATATGGAGATAAAGACCCAGGCGGGGCTGCTCGGCTTTTGCTTGCAGTATTGTCAAAGCTGACCCTATCGTTTTTCGATCCTCTCATGAAGAAAGCCACGGCACGCAACCTTCTTTTCCTGGTTCCCATCGTTTTGTTGTTGTCCGCCTGCCGGACCACCTTCCAGGACTACACTCCCGAGCGTATACCCCAGAATCCATCCGGGATCTACACCTTCAGCTTCACGGCGGACCTTCCCAACACGAATATCGTCGAGGGCACGCCCGAGGCCTACATCGTCATCAACAACGAACGCCACCAGATGGAGAAAGTTCCCGGGCAGGATCTCTCCTTCAGCTACGACTACAAGATGCCGCCGGGTGTCACCGAGGCGCGCTATTACTACGAGCTGACCTACGACTACGGCTCCGCGGGACAGGTCGAAAGTTCGACCAAATACAGCACACATGAAGCCGGGCGGATCTACACCGCCCGCCTCATCAACCGGTACCCCATCCAGCTTGTGAACGACCGCGGTCCCGCCGGTTCGCGCATCCCCATCGTCGGGAATGGCTTCACCAACCAGGATGTCGTGGTCGTCGGCGGCGTGGAGACGGCCACCACCGTCCATTCCTCCAACTCCCTTGAATTCACCGTTCCCGCCCTGCCCGCGGGTCAGGCGTACCCGGTGGTCCTGCGCACCGGTTCCGGCGACCTGAAAGCCGGAACCTTCCGCGTCGACGAGGCCGCCTTCCGTGTACAGCCACCACAGATTTCCCTGCAGCGCGGGGAAACCGATCTTCTCATTGTCGAAGTGGACAACCCCGCACCCGCCGGTGGACTCTATGTCGAGGCACAAACCGACGTCCCGGAGTCCGTCATCATTCCCGAAATCATAGTTCCGGCCGGAGCCCGTTCCGTGAACGTCAATGTCACCGGCGGTGAACCCGGCGAAGGAATCCTCATCCTCTCCATCCCCGGGTACGCTCCGCTCGAAGTCCCGGTAACCGTGCGCTGACCCTGCCGCAACCCGCCGGAGAGCGGACTTCCTTTTTCCTTGCCCTGTCCGCACAAGGGGGCAACTTTTCCCGGTTCTGCACATCGAAAACCCGACCGCACCGCATTCACCGTGAGAGACGAATACATCAAAGCCGCCCACAAGGTCGTTCAGGACCCGAATCTTCTCATCAATCTGGTTTCCCGCCGCGTGAAACAATTGAAGATGGGCCAGAAACCCATGGTCGAATCCCTCGAGCGCCTCACGCCCGAGGACACCGCACTGCGCGAGATCATCGAGGGAAAAATCACCTACGAAATCAGCGAAGAGGAAGAAGAGAACGCCGAGGTGTAAGCCCTTCCCTCTCTCCTCTCATCTCACGCGCGGCGGCTTTTTCCGGGAAGCCGTCTTTTTTGTTCAGCCATGTCCGCCAAGGCAAAGAAGGAACGTTACAAGGAGGTGCGGAACAACCGCGTCCATCGTGACTATTTTGTCGAGGAACGCCTCGAGGCCGGGATCGTCCTGCGCGGAACCGAGGTGAAATCGATCCGGCAGGGCATGGCGCAGATCAACGACGCCTTCGTGCGCATTGAACGGGGTACGCCCACCCTTTACCACGCCCACATTTCCGAATACGCCTTCGGAACGGACGCCAACCACAATCCCTACCGCCCGCGCAAGCTCCTCCTCAACCGGCGGGAAATCCGGCGCTGGGAACAGCAACTGCAGAGCGGCGGGAGGACGCTCGTCCCCCTGCGGCTCTACTTCAAGCAGGGTCTCGTCAAGGCCGAGATCGGCCTGTGCCGGGGCAAGAAACAGTACGACAAACGCGAGGACCTGAAACGCAAGGCCGATGAACTGGAAGCTGACCGAGCCCTCAAGCAGCACCTTCGATGAGCACACGGAGACACGGAGAGACGGAGACACGGAGTTGTAAACTGTTTCATCTTTGCGGCTCCGCGCCTCCGTGTCTCCCTCTCTCCTTGTGAAATGAAAGCACAGCCGCTGCTCCACCTCATCCTCTTCGAACCGGAAATCCCGCAGAACACCGGGAATATCGGCCGCCTCTGTGCCTTCACAGGGAGCCGTCTCCACCTCATCGAGCCCCTTGGTTTCCGGATCGAGGACCGCCACCTGCGGCGAAGCGGCATGGATTACTGGCAGAGCCTCGACTGGCGGCGGCACAGGGATTACCGGAGCTTTCGCGACGAAGGAAATGCTCCGGAACGTATCTGGCTTTTCACGACAAAGGCAACCCGCTGCTTCTGGGAGGCCGATTTCCGCCCCGGCGACGGACTCCTTTTCGGAAACGAGGGCCACGGTTGCCCGGACTGGCTGCACCGGGAAATCGGCGATGAACGGCGCCTGCGGCTGCCCGCCTTCAGCCCGTGGCCCCTGCGTTCGCTCAATCTCGCCTCCTCCGTTGCCATCGCTACCTACGAGGCGCTGCGACAGCTTCACAGGGCCGGAAGCTGCGACGTTGACCCGGAGGGAACCTGAGGTAGGCTTCGCTGTCATTCTTCATCATGCAATGTCCCAAATGCGGCACCAAGGACACGCGCGTCATCGATTCACGCGTTTCCTCCAACGGATTCGCTATCCGGCGGCGGCGCTCCTGCCAGAACTGCGAATACCGGTTTTCCACTATCGAGGAGATCATCCGGGAGGACCTGTACGTCATCAAAAACGACGGACGGCGGGAACTCTTTGACCGCAACAAAATCCTGAGCGGATTGCAGCGTGCAGTGGAGAAACGTCCCGTCGACAGTGAGCAAATCGAAATGCTCATCGCGGATATTCTTGCGGAAATCGAAGGGGAGCACGATGCGGAAGTTCCCGCCCGCGTCATCGGTGAACATGTGATGAAGCACCTGAAGGAAATCGACCAGATCGCCTACGTCCGCTTTGCCAGCGTTTACAAACACTTCCGCGACATTGATGAACTTGCCCGCGAAATCGACGGCCTCCAGCAAAGCAAGTAGGTGTTCCTGGAGCGAGTCCCGGGCCCGCCAGCAATATCTCCTTACCCTCTTCCCGGACTGGACGGGCGGGGACCCTTTTCTCCTGAAACAGCTGCAGGCCTCCATCGAGGCGGCCATGCCGGCCATCAAGGATCCGAACGAGGCCTTTGCCACCTTTACCGCGCTCGCGGACAACCTGCGCGGCAAAGCGGGGATGCCCCTGCCCTCGACCCATGCCATCGTCCGCCTTGATTATTCAGGAAAACGCTGGGACCCCCTGTTCGCCCGCCAGGAAATCATCCAGCAATTGAAGCGTCACGCCGGGGCGGATCATGTCTTTCTCGTCGTGCAGAGCCTGCGGCGCGCCCTTTTTCCCCATGCCCGCTACCGCACCGCCTCGCGTGAACGGGCCTGTGCGGAAGCCCGCGCCTTCATCGAGGTCCTCGCAAGGCGGTGGTCGACCCGGTCCTCCACGGTACACCTTTTTTACTTCTCCTGAAGAGAAGGGTTTTCTACTTGCGAGTTCCGTCTCAAAAGGCAGCAATGGAGGCGGCATGCCAAACCGCCATCAACAAGCATCCGCCGCACCCGAGCAGGCAGTCGAGGAGGCGCGGGAAACCTTTAAAAGTTTTCTCGCCGAGAAAGGACTGCGGGTAACGGCGCAGCGCCTCGCCATCTTCGATGCCGCCTTCGCGCACGGGGACCATTTCACGGCGGAAGAGCTGCTCGAACAGGCCCGCGCCATCGACCGCTCCGTCTCCCGGGCCACCATTTACCGGACCCTCCCCATCCTTACGGAGAGCCAGCTCGTCCGGGAAATCGATGTCGGCCGCGATTACAAATTCTACCTTGCCACCCGGGGAAAACGCATCGAACAAGCCCAGGTGGTGGATGTCGAATCCGACAAAATCTACGAGATCGACGCCCCTTTTCTCGAATGGTACGCGCGCTCGATCGCGGAGAAGGTCGGCCTGGAGGCCATCAGCCAGCGCCTGCAGGTACAGGCCCGCCCCATCCGCACTGAAAAAACGGAAGAAAGCTGATCCGCCTTCCCCATGAGCCACCAGGACCTTTCCTTTGAGATCGAATTCTGCCGCGCCATTCTCCGCCGGCAACCGAATGATGTTCCCCTTCTGGAGATGCTCGCCGGCCTGCTCACTCGCAGCGGAAGCATCCAGGAAGGACTGGAGTTGGACCGCAGAATCGTCCAGCTCGAGCCGGACAATCCCATCGGTCACTACAACCTTGCCTGCAGCCTCTCCTTGCAAAACTGCCCCGAGGATGCGATCCTCTCCCTGCGCGAGGCACTGGAACGGGGCTACGAGGATTTTGACTGGATGATGGAGGATCCCGACCTTGAAGAAGTGCGCCGGCAACCGGAGTTCGGGGCCTTGATCGCCGAATTCAAAACCGCTTCCTGAATCGTTTCCGACACCGCCATGGCTGTTGAACTGCCCGCAATCGAACCGAAGGTATTTCCTCCACGCCGCGAGGATGAACCCCTGAGCGCGCTCCAGAAGGAAATTCTCGAACTGAAGGACAAGCGCAACGCGATTATCCTTGCGCACAACTACCAGATCGAGCCGATCCAGCGCCTTGCCGATTACCTCGGCGATTCCCTTGGCCTCTCCTACGCCGCCGCCGAGGCGGATGCCGACGTGATCCTCTTCTGCGGGGTGCATTTCATGGCCGAGACGGCAAAGATCATCAATCCGGGGAAAACGGTCCTCCTGCCGGATGAAAATGCTGGTTGTTCCCTTTCCGACTCCTGCCCGGCGGAGAAGCTGCAGGCTTATCAGGAACAGCATCCCGGCCTCTACACCGTCGCCTACATCAACTGTTCCGCGGCCGTGAAAGCGCGCAGTGACCTGATCTGCACCAGCGGCAACGCGGTTCGCATGATCGAAAAAATCCCCGCGGACCGGGAGATTCTCTTTGTCCCCGACCAGAATCTGGGGTCGTGGGTGGCCCGCCAGAGCGGCCGCCGCATGCGCCTCTGGCCGGGGAGCTGCTATGCCCATGTGCTCTTCACGGCCCGGGCCCTCGAGCGGATCCGGGCGGATTTTCCGGACGCGCCGGTGGTTGCCCACCCGGAATGTACGGAAGCCGTGCGCGATCTGGCCGACGAGGTCTGCAGCACCGAGAAGATGATTGCCTTCTGCCGCGAAACGGCAGCGCAACGGATCATCGTCGCCACCGAGACCGGCATGATTCACCGCCTGCAACGGGACATCCCGGAGAAGACCTTCATCGCCGGGCCCACGGAAACCTGTGCCTGCAACGAGTGCCGCTTCATGAAAATGAACACCCTCGAAAAGGTCCGCGACGCGCTGCGGAACGGGGCCCCGGAAATTCACATGGAGGAATCCCTGCGCCAGCGGGCGGCCGTGCCCATTGAACGGATGCTGGAGTGGAGCCGCAGCTGAAGGATTGCGCGCCAGCGACAACGGGCGGGCTGAGTCCATCCGGGCGTTCCGATCTGACGTATCGCTGGGACCGCATACGCGGAACCAGCCAGGGACTGCTCGAGACCTGCTGGAATGTCTTTGCCCTTCTGATTGCAATCCGTGTCTTCGCCGCCGATGAATCGCTGAAGCAGTTCATTCCCGTCGGGAAGGGGATCGGGTTGCTGCTCTCCCCCCTCGCCCTCGCCGTGGCGAGTCGTTTCCACAGTTCCGTGGCCACGATCCTCGCTGTCCTCTGGGCGGGCATTTCCGTGGGAACGGCCATGATGATTGTCGCCCCCGGCATCGGCCTCTTTGTCGTCGGGGTCATCCTTGCACAGTTGTGCGCAACGGGCGGTGTTCCGCTGCTGACGCACCTCTACAGCCGTAATTACCGGAGCCACGAGCGGGGCGCGCGGCTTTCCACAACCTTTCTCCTCGGGAGTCTTGCCGGGGTTGTCTACGGCTATCTCGGCGGGGAGCTGCTCGACTGGGAGGAGGCGGCATGGCCGCTTGTCTTCGGGGTCGCTCTGGTCGCGGCGGTCATCGGGGCCTTCGCGGTCGCGCGCTTTCCCTCCGAACCGGCCACGGAGCTTTCCGCCCGCAATCCCTTCCGCAGCCTCGCTCTCGCCTGGGAAGACCGTCTCTTCGGGGTGATCCTTTTCGCGTGGATGCTGATGGGCCTGGGGAACCTGATGCAGATCCCCCTCCGCGTCGAATACCTCGCCAATCCGCGCTTCGGCATCAACGCAAGCAACGCCGAGGCAAGTGCCATCCTCGTCTCCACCGTTCTCGGCTTCCGCCTTCTTTCCACCAAGGTCTGGGGCTGGCTTTTCGACCGGGTCAACGTCATGACCGTGCGCGTCGGCCTGAACCTCGTCTTTATGGCCAGCATTGCGAGTTTCTTCTTTACCGAAAGCCTCTGGCTCATGGCGGCCGGCTCGGCCCTCATGGGCATCGCTTTCGGCGGCGGAGGCATCATGTGGAACCTTTATGTGACCAAGATCGCCCCGCCCGCAAAGGTCGCCGGCTACATGAGCGCGCACGGCTTCCTTACCGGAGTGCGCATGACGGCGGCGCCTTTCCTCGGCTACGCCGTCATGGAGATTTCCCATCCCAGCGCGGCCGCCTATCTCTCCATGGTCCTCATCGCCATCTCCACCCTTACCTTTCTTCCGCTGCGGCCCCTCATCGCCCGCCGCGCCCACCTCGATTCCTGAGGCAGGGAAACGCGGCCGCGTTTCTACCTGATCCGGCGGAGGGAAACGCGGCCGCGTTTCTACCTGATCCGGCGGAGGGAAACGCGGCCGCGTTTCCTCCACCCTCCTCAAGGCAGAAAGAGCAACTCCATCACCTGCCGCCCGCCGTCCCCAAGGCGCCAGCGGCCCTCGTCGGTCCTTTCCACGAGGTCACGGCAGGCATACTTCCCGGCCTCATTGGCATCGACGGCGACAACACTGATTTCGCCCCTGCCACGGACGCCCCGCAGCTGTTCCCCGGTCAACCCGCGGAAGGCCACCGGAAGGCCCCAGGCGGTGAAATGGATAGCCCAGCCCGCGCGCGTGCTTTCCGCGCAGCCGTCCAGTTCAAGAGAGGGATAGCGGCGCAGGAAATCGGGCCGGCGGGAAACGGCCACATGGACAATCGCGGCCGCGGGGAACCTTTCCAGCACATGCAACGGCTGTTCCGCCTCGTTGCGGTGGTACGCTCCAAAGTACAACAGCGGATCGAGGCCGACGAGGTTCATGCCGTTGTAATTGCCGTGAGGGTTCTCCGAGCCGAAGCGTTGCCGGTCATACCAATCCTGGAAGTTGTCGCTCAGCCGCAATCCCACTTCAAAATGAAGATGCGCGCGCGCGAGGGGAATGCGGTAGCCGCCGGCCGTGTTGCCCATGATGCCGAGGCGCTGCCCCGCGCGGACCCGGTCCCCCTCGACCAGCTCCTTCGCAATGACCGCCAGATGGGAATACAGGGTGTAGACCGCCGGAACCAGCGAAGCGTGCTCGAGAACGAGGTATTTCCCGTAGCTGCTGTTTCCGGCGAGGCGGTTCACATGAACCACGCGGCCGTCATGGACCGCCCGGACCAGATCGGTGGCACGGCCGCGCTTGCGCTCCAGCTGCGGGCCGAGATCGATGGCTTCGTGAAAGCGCCGCCCGTTGTTGCGTACACAACCAAAGAGAGCGGATTCCGTCGTTCCCGCCGCCGTCGGCTGGACATGCTCCGCGAGCGCTTCCGCCGGGAAGGGGCCGTTGCCGGGCAGCGGCCAGACCGGTTCACTCGCCGCTTCGACGGTGGCCGCCATCAAGGAAAGCAACGACAGCAGCGCCCGCATGTCAGCCCGCCTCGAGAACCCCGGCGATGTTATCGAAATAGGCCCGGACGTGCGGCTCCGCCCAGAGCAGGTAAAGGAGCGCGCCGCCGGCAAGGGCCGGACCGAAGGGAACGCGTGTTCCCTCCTCCGTTTTCCGGAACCGTTGTAGCGGCAGAATCACGACGAGGAGTATACAGCCCAGAACGGCCCCGCCGAATAAGGCGAAAACCGCCCCCTGCCAGCCGCAGAAAGCCCCGATCGCCCCCATCAGCTTCACGTCGCCAAAGCCCATCGCCTCCCTGCGCAGGACCGTTTCCGCGGTCAGGGCGATCCAGAGAATCAATCCCGAGCCGACAAAGGCCCCGAGGAGCCCCTCGCGGAAGCCCCGCATGCCGTCCAACAGGAGAATCCCGCTGCTTTCGATCCCGTGCAGGGCGGGGAGGAAGGCGCTGGCAAGGATCCCGGCAAGAAATCCCCCCACCGTGAAGCGGTCGGGGATCTCCATCGTGTCGAGGTCGATGAAAGAGGCCGCGATCAACGCTGCCGCAAAAGCCATGAGGACCCCGCCCACCGGCCAGCCCGCCCGTTCCCAGAGCCCGACGAAGACGAGGGCCGTGCCCAGCTCGATCATCGGATAACGGATACTGAACCGATCCCCGCAGCAGCGGCTGCGGCCGCGCAGAATGAACCAGCTGAGGACGGGGATGTTGTCGTACCAGGCGATGGGGGCTCCGCAGCGGCACTGCGAGCGCGGCCGGACCACCGACTTTCCCGCTGGTATCCGCAAAATCACTACATTGAGAAAACTGCCGACGCAGGCGCCGACAAGAAAGACGAGGCCCCGCGCGTACCAGAGCAGGAAGACCGGTTCCTCCGTCATACGCCGCGCCCTCCTTCCGCCGCCGCACGCATGACCTCCGCCGGGACCTTCGCCCCGGTCCAGATCTCGAGGCTGCGCACCCCCTGCCAGACCAGCATGGGCAAGCCATCGGCGTAGGGAATGCCCCGCTCCCCGCTTACTTTCCGCAACCGGTTCCGGCAACCGTAGGTGGTGTCGTAAACGAAGAGGCCCGGCCGCAGGCGCCGGTCATCAAAAGGAAGCGGATCGTCTGCGCGCAAGCCAAGGGAAGTCGCGTTGATGTAAAGGGCGCCTTCGCCGGAGTCGTCGGGGGCTTCCTCACTGCGGAAAAAGCGGAGGCGTCCCGCTCCTTCGACCGGTTGCAGCTGCCGCTTCAATTCTTCCAGCCGCTCCGCTCCGCGATTGACGATGGTCAGCCGATCCGCCCCGTCCCCGAGGCAGGCAACCGCGATGCCCCGGGCCGCGCCCCCCGCTCCGAAGAGCCAGACGTCCCGGTCGCGGGGACGCACACCGAAGGCTTCCTCCATCGCTTTGAGGATGCCGTAGCCATCGGTGTTGCTTCCACGGTAGCCGCTGCCTGTCCGGATCAGGGTATTCGCTGCGCCCATCCCCCGGGCGGAGGCATCCAATTCCTCCAGCAGGGGCAGAACCCGCACCTTATGGGGAATGGTCAGGTTCAGGCCACGGAAACCGAGCCCGTGCAACAGGGGCAGGGCCTCGGGCAGCTCTTCCGCGGGGACATGCACCGCCTCGTATTTCCAGCCCTCGAGCGATTGCCCGGCGGCCCGCATCGCCGCGAGAGCGGCATTGTGCATCGCCGGACTGAGGGAGTGCTTCACGGGATCGCCGAGCACCGCAAGGCCGGCCGCGCGCGGAGGCTCCTCTTTCAACTCTTCCCAGCTGCGTACACCCATGCAGCCCCTCACGCCTCGCTGTGACGACGGTGCGTCTCCTCGAATTCGCGCACGAAGGTGCGGAATTTATTGGCCCAGCGGGGTTGCCGCCGCGCCTCGAAGTGAAGCACAAGGTTACGGCAGACCCGGCAAAGCACTTCCCCGACAGGAACGGGCACAAGGTGATGGAATTCCGGGGCCACGTTGTGACGGGCGAGGAGGTTCCGCAACTCCGCCACGGTGCGGAACCGGCCGCGTTCGAAGGGATCGAGATAAAGGGGTTCGCGGTCCTCGAAGTTGCCGACGAGGAAACGCCCCGGAAGGCCGATGGGTTCAAGGTCCAGACCCACGCGCTCGCCGATGAGGATGTAGACCGCGGAAAGCAGGATGGGCAGGCCTTTGCGGCGGCGCAGAACCGCCTCGAGGCAGCTGTTGAGCGGATCCTCGAAATCCTCGGTGTTGCCCCGGAACCCGTATTCGTGAAAAAACACCCGGTTGAGGACGCGGCACTGGTCCCGCGACCGCATCGGCGCGACGCCCAGTTGCCGGCAACGCGTGGCGATCTCGTCCAGTCCTTTTTTCACCTGAACGGGATCGAGTTCCGGATACATGACCCGGTTGATCAGGATCAGCCCGGTTTCCAGTTCGTACTGCAGTCCGCGGATGAAATGCAGGAACATGTTCGTCGGGTCCGGTCCGACGAGGGATACCAGCAGCTCGCTCGCCCGGCGCGCAAGTCCGGCCTTCTCCTCCCGCTCGACCCGGCGGAGAATCTCCTCCCCGGCCTGACCAAGCTCGCCGAAGGCCGTCGCAAGGCCTTCCTGTACCACGGGGGACGGATCGTCCAGCAAGGACACCAGCGCCTTTTCCCGCTCAAGACTCACCTTGCGTTGCGACATGAAAACCCATCTGTAGAAAGTTCCTATCCTCAGGCAACAGAAAATAGATCCAGGGCCCGTTCCGCTTCCGGAGAAAAATCCTTGCCAAAGCAAAATGGCTGTTCTTAGGTGACCGCTTTTTCCAATGAAAGCGACCATCAAAACCCAAGGCCGACAGTACACGGTGCAGGAAGGCGACGTCCTCTTTGTGAACCGCTACCCCGAGACGTCTGACGGGGACACCGTGACGCTCCGGAACATCCTCGCCGTCGGGGATGGCGCGGACTGTCGCTTCGGCAATCCGACCGTCGAAGGAGCCTCTGTTAAAGCCCGTATTCTGGAGAATAAGCGCGGCCGCAAGGTCGTCGTCTTCAAGAAAAAACGCCGCAAAGGCTACCGCCGCAAGCAGGGCCACCGTCAGGAGCTCTCCGTCATCAAGATCGAATCCATTGAAGCCTGAACCGCTCAACCCCCTTCTCAATCATGGCACACAAAAAAGGACAGGGAACCAGTAAAAACGGTCGCGAAAGCCACAGCAAACGCCTTGGCATCAAGCGCTACGACGGCCAGGCCGTCAACGCCGGGACCATTCTCATCCGGCAGCGCGGAACCCGCTTCCATCCCGGCGAAAACGTCGGTATCGGCAATGACCACACCCTTTTCGCCCTGAAGAACGGCCGTGTGAAGTGGGACGCAGCGAAACGACGGGTCAATATTCTCGCCGGGGCCTGAGGACGCCTCTCCCCGCCTCCCCTTTTCGACCGGAAGTCGCCCGACGGGCCTTCCGGTTTTTTAGGATGCGGTGCCGCCGGTTGCATCAATCCCGCTGTACACTGTCTGCAGCATCCGCTTGAGCGAGCCCAGGCCGACCGGTTTGGCAAGGTAATAATCGACCCCGGCGGTGAGAATACGCTCCTTTTCCTCCGCCAGGGCAAGGGCGGTGAGGGCGAGGACAGGGATTCGACGGAAACGCTCTCCGCATTCACCGGAGCGAACCCGGCGGGTCAGCTCGAGCCCGTCCATGCGCGCCATCTGGACATCCAGGAGGATCGTGTCAAAATTCCCTTCCGCGAGCTGGGTCAGGGCCTTGTAGCCGTCGGAGGCGACCTGCGGCTCGTATCCAAGCCGTTCGAGAATCTCGCAGATGAGCCTGATGTTAAGGGGATCGTCCTCCGTAACGAGGATGCGGAGGGGGAATTCCTTCGCAAAACCGTAATGCAAGAGGTCGTCGGTGGGTTCCCTGCTCCCTTTCTCCATTTCGGGCATATCCCGCTTGAAGCGAATCACCACCTCGAAGGTGGAGCCTTCGCCCGGCTCGCTGGTAAGGCCGACATGGCCGCCCATTTTGTTCACCAGCCTCTGCACGATGGTAAGGCCGAGGCCGGTGCCCCCATAGTCACGCGTTGTCGAGGAATCCGCCTGCCGGAAGGCCTTGAACAACTCCCCACGGAATTCCGGTGAAATGCCGATGCCGGTGTCCACCACGCGGAAGGAAAAGGTGTACCACGGGCCGTCCTGTTCGAGCGTTTCGACCTCGAGACTGACGGATCCGTGTTCGGTGAATTTGACCGCATTGGTCAGCAGGTTCAGGAAGATCTGCCGCAGGCGGAGGGGATCCCCCCAATAGGTTCCCCGGCAATCCCCGTTGCCGTTGAAGTTCATGTCGACGCCTTTCTCCTTGGCCCGGAAGAGCACCATCTCCATGACCTCCATCAGCGTCGTCTCAAGGGGGAAGCGGCGGCATTCCAACTCGACGTTGTGGGATTCAAGTTTCGAGAAATCGAGAATGTTGTTGATCAGTTCCAGCAGGTCTTTCCCGCTCCGGGTAATGATATCGATGTACTCCTTCTGGTTTTCGGAGACCTCGGTCTGGCGGAGGAGGTCGGAGAAGCCGATGATCGCGTTCATCGGGGTGCGGATTTCGTGGCTCATGATGGCGAGAAACTCGCTCTTGGCGTGGTCCGCGGCAACGGCAGCTTCTTTCGCGGCCTGGAGCTCATCCTGGATCAACTGCGTTTCCATGTAGGCCCGCAGGCTTTCCGTTATGGCGCCGAGGATGGAAATGGTATGCCGCTCCTGGGGCGGACGCTCAAGGGAGCTCCCGTAGAGGATCATCCCCCAGACGCCGCGTTCGGGGAATAGTCCGAAAAGGACCAGCGAGCGCATCCCGATCTGGCTGAGAAATTCCTTTTCTTCCGCACTACCGCCGGAATGATGGAGCTCGAGGGGTTGCCCCCGGTCGAGAACATCCCGCCAGCCCGGCCGGAGGGTTTCGAGCTTTTCCACGGGAATGTTCGGGGATCCGAAGACATAGGGATTGTCGCGAAGCCATTCATGCGTCCAGTCGAGGGCCTCGTGGGTAAAGTCCGGTCCGCGGGTCTGGCAGATCTGGATCATGTCCAGTTCCAGACCTCTGCCCACGCGGGCGAGGGCCTGGCGCACACCTCGATGGAAAACTTTCTCCTTGAGGAGGATGGCCTCGGCCTGCGTGAGGGCTTTGAGCATCTGGTCACGCCGTTGCAGGTCCTGGCGGATCAGCTGGCTTTCCGTCAGGTCGTAGGAAACGACCATCACCGAGGGCGCTTGGTGTTCCACCGCCTCGATGGGAACAAAGCGACCTTCGTAGGAGCGGTCCTCCCCGTTGATCGCGACGGCGTAACGCACGAGGGCCAGTTCATGGGTTCGCAGGACCTCGAGGATCGTTTGCCGGAAAATCTGCGCCATATCGAGCGGGAAAATTTCCTCGAGGCTCTGGTTGCGGAGGGTGTAAAGCCGGTTGCGGAAGGGGCTTTTCACCGGCGCAAAAACCTCCGTGCAGCGCCCGTCTTCCTGGAAGACCATGGCGAGGTCGGGGAGGGCCTGTACAAAAGCGCGCAGGCGCTCCTGGTCGGTCCGGACCTTGTCCTCGCGGTGACGGAGTTCGGTCCAGGTCGCTGCGAGATAGAGGGAAGTGGCCGAGAGGACGCCCACGAAAACCCAAAGGTAACCGGGAGGCTGGCTGATGGTGCGCGTCGGATTGATCCCGATGACCTCGCGCAACTCCCACAGGGCCATCATGGCGATAATGAGAATACCCGCCGTCACGCCGCGCTGTCCGAAGCGGATGGCCGCCCATGCGAGGACGGGAAAGACCGCCAGTTCCATCGGATACCGCAAAGTGTCCGTGGGTGCCCAGTTGCGGAAAACCAGTCCCCCGAGAAGGGTCAGGAGCGCCAGCCAGACGAGGACCTCCACCGTTTGTTCATTGCGCCAGTTGATGCGGGTCCGGGCCCGCCAGACGAGGAGAAAGGGAGCGAGGACGAGAATGCCGAGGGCATCGCTCAACCAATACAGGGAAAGGAGGAAGGGAAACCTGGAGCAGGCGAAGGGGCGCAGATCGCAGCTGGCCAGGGAGTTGAAAAGGGAACTGACAAGGGGGACGAAAAGGACACAGATCCCGAGAAAAAACGTAACCTGCCGTAGCGACTCGAGGTTGGGCCGTCCCTTGTGGAACCGTCGAAAGAGGCTGCGCGCGCTCAAGGCCCCGAGGGTGTATCCGGTCGTGATGACAAGAGCTTTCAGGGGACCCTCCCCGGCGATCAGGGGAACGAGCAGGGCCCCTGCGGAAATGACCCAGAGATAGCGGGGTCCCCAGGCGAGGACGAGGAAGATGGCGATACCGGCGGGGGGCCAGACCAGCGGCGCTTTGCCGCGCCACATAGCGATGTCAAGGCTGATCCATGCGGTCAGAAGATAGATCCCAAGGGCGAGGAAGGCCTTCACCACGAAAACAGCAAGGGGTTCGCGGCTTTGGACATCCGGTTCCATCATCCTCCGCCATATTGGCTGGAAATGTGGAATCCATCAAGCTTTCCCTTTCCGTGAAAAGCTGTCTTCAGGCTGGAAATCGACGGTTTCACCAACAGGCTCCTGAAAGCATGCCTACCTACGTGTACGAAATTATCGGTGCGGGCGGAGAAGCTGGGAAACGATTCGAATGGATCCAATCCATGCGGGATGCCCCGCTCACGAGGCATCCGGAGACGGGCGAACCGGTGCGCCGCGTACTCCAGGCCCCCAACCTCGCCAGCCGTTACAGTGAACGACAGACCAAGGCCCGCCTCGATAACAGGCAGGTGGAGAAAGCGGGCTTCACAAAGTACGAGAAGGACAAGCTGACCGGCCGCTATCACCGTGTCGCGGGCCGGCAGGGACCGTCCACGATCGAACGCCCGCAGTAAGGCTCAGGGGCCGCCTCCTTTGCGGAACCATTCCCCCGAGGGCCGCTGCAGCCAGACGCCCGGAGCCGCCTGCTCCGCGATGCGCAGGGCCCGCTGTTCGCCAACCTCCCGCACCGACTGGTTTGTTCGTTCGGCGATCCTCCGATAGACGAGGCGGCGGTCCCTGTTTTCCGCCTCCACCACGGCCTTCTGTCGTGGCAGCAATTCGCTCCGCGCCTGCAGATATCCGCCCGAGGTTTCGCCCACGGCCCCGTTCTCCTTGAGGCTGTCGACGACCGGCAGGCGGTCCTTCATGCGCTCCGTGGCCTTCCGGGCACCATCCTCTGCCCCGGCGGGTATCGCGGCTGCAAAGGCGAGAACGAAAAAAGAAAGGAGAAGGGGGAGGGAAAAACGGCGCATGATGATTTCAGGATTCGGGTTTAGCGGCGGCCTTATCCAGCGGCTCGTAGCGACTGGTTTCCGACATCCGGTCGATTTCGCGGAAGTAGCTGTCCAGCTCCTCCTGGACCCGGTGATTCACGGTGATCTCAATGTAGATGGGCTCCACTTTGATGGGTTCCGTTTTCACCTGGACGCAACCGGCAAGGACGAGGAGAGGAATTCCGGCGAAAAAGGAGAACGGACGACGGGTCATGGCACAAACGGTAGACTCTGTTCCCGGGCAGGGCAAGGGTTCGTTCCTTCTACGGCTGAACGGAAACGAATCCCCCCGGCAGGAAGAGGCGGGCCAGGTCGCGGCGCGAAATTAAATTGTTGATGACGAAGCGCTCGATGGGAATGCGCAGTTCCTGCGAATGGCACTCTCCGCTCATCTCGAAGCGCAGGCGGACCTTCCCGGCAGCGGGAGCTTCCTCGAGGTGAATTTCCAGCGCGTCGACGCGAATCCCGTTCTCCAGCAGGGCGGTCTGGACGCGCTCCCTCATCGTCTCGGGAATGCCCGAAAGCTGCCCGAAGTGCTCCCGCAGAAAGGCTTCCTCCTCGAACCGGAAACGGGCCGCTTTCCGGCCCTCCTTCCTGAGGACAAAGCGGCCTGCCCCGATTTCAATCCCATCGGGATCTCCCCTGACTTGAAGGGTGCCCGAAAGCTCGCCGTCGACGCCGAACCGCTCTTCCTCCAGCAGCGCAAGGATGCGCTGCACCGGCAAGGCCTTCAGGGTGGCGGTCGTGGCGATCCGCGGCGAAAGGGGGTCAACGGTAAAGGGAGCAAGCGCCACTTCCGCTCCTTCAAGGCGTCCGGAAAGCTGCTCTACGCGGATCTCCCGGAAGTGCGGCATCTCCCAGTGCAGCCGGATGTCTTCAAGACGGAACTCCCCGTGGCGCAGCTCCCGCAGCTTCCACTTTTGCCGCCCTTCGCTCCGGGGCAGGCCGATGACAGCGAGGGCCAGCTGCCCCGTAAGGCCTCTCGCCTCCCAGTCCGCGTCCCCGCGAAGGGCCAGATCCGAGAAATCAAGCTGCACCGTTCCCCGCAGAAAGCCCGGACCGGCCCTTTGCAGTTGCGCATCCACCTGGAGGTCCCCGCCTTCGAGACGGCCGGGCAGGTAGCCTGCCCAGCGGCCGAGGTTGTGGAGCACCGGCACCGGCACCTCGCCCTTGAGGCCAAGGAACTCCGGCCGGCGATGGGCTCCCGTCCGAAGGGTGGCTCCGCCCGTTTTCCCCATGGGATCCTTCCATGTGAAGCGCCAATCGCCCGAGCCAAGCTGCTTTATTTCCATTCCGAGCAGCCGGGTTCCGGCGAGGCCGAAAAGCTTCGCGCCGAGCTCCGCGCGCGGGAAGGCTCGCCCGGAGAGGTCCTCGATCCAAAGGGTGCCCTCCCGCTCAAGGGCGAGGGAAGCGCACCGCAGCGAGACCTCCTCCGGGCCGCCGCTTACCTCGACCGCGAAGGGTCCGGCATCGAAAGGCCCGCCCCGAAGGCCGCCGCACCGCACCTCCGCCTCGAACCGGGGCAAGGTCCACACGCGTTCGACGAGGCCGTGAAGGGCGAATTGCCCCTCCAGAGCTCCGGCACGGAAGCGGATTGCCTCCGAGTTGATCACCCAGTCCGAAATCCCCTTCTCCGAGGAAATTTTCAACGCGAAAGGCTCGACGGAGACCGCCCCCGAGCGCACCGGACCCGTTCGCAACCCACCCTCGACGCTTGCCTGGCCGTCCTCCCAGCGGCCCGCCACGACCATCCGGGGCAGCGGGATGCGCAGCCCGCTTTCCTGATGGGCGACCACGAGGCCGTTGACTTCTCCGTCCAGGCTTGCCTGCAGCAACTCCTGACCCCGCACATCGCCCAGGGCGTGCAGTTGCAGTTCCGCCTCCCCGAAATCGATCCATGCGGGCGCGGGCAATCCGGCCGATTTCCGCACCACGGGCAGCGCCGTGGCCAGGCGGGCATGGGCGTCCGCCTGTACACTGATGGCATCAGCCGATGCCAGCTGTTCGAGGTAAAGGCCGGCCTCGACCCCGTGCCCGGCAAGATGAAGGAACGCTTCCGAAGAAAAGGAGCGCCGCTGCACCAGCGCTCCCGCCGAAAAGGCGATCGATTCAGCTTGCGAAAGGGCAAAGCGCAGGGTCCCGTCCGCCGCCTCCATGGTGCGCAGGGGAAGGCGCTGCAAGGCGGAGGCGAGGTCGACAGGAAAACGCAGAGAGGCCGGGACTGCCCTTCGCGGCGGAAGGAGCCCCGGCTGCGCGGGTTTGGCCTCCCCAGCTAGGTCGGGCGCCGGAACCGGCCCCTTGTCCGGCGGCGGGGGCTTTCTTTCCTCCGTTGGCCGGGAAGGTCCCGGAAGTGGCGAGGTTGCCGGGAGCGGGGCTTTTTCGGGGCGCGGCGCCAGCGACACCGTCCATTCCGGCGAGATGACTTCCAGATAGGAGAAGTGTCCGTTCAAGAGGGAAAGCGGGCGGTAGCCCAGGCGCAAATCCGTCCACCGGAGCTCGTTCCTTTCCAAAGAAAGGACGGATTCGCCAAGATGCAGCTCGGTCAGCCCAACGCTTTTGACCGGCAATCGTTCCGCGTTGATTTCCCGGCCGGCCAGCAGGAAGGTGAGGAGTCCCTGCAGGAAAAAGGGGAAAAACCAGAAGCAGAGGCAGGCGACGACCAGCGCCGCAGTCCCCGGCAGCAGGCAGCCATAGAGGCGCTTGCGAGGCGGGCCGGCCGCCTTGCCGGCGCTTTTCTTCGGCGCATCCACCGCCTTCAGCCGCCAAGCAATCCGTCCTCGGAGGGCTTCTCAAAGACACGGTCGATAAGGGCGGTATTGAGTTCGACCCTGTCGATGCGGAGGGTCTCGCGCGTCCCGCTTTCGAGTTTGCGCTCGATCCGGGTCGCCAGCCAGAAGGGTCCGAAGCGCTCGTAGTCGTTGTACAGGGCGCTCGCACTCTCCGTGTAGTCCCCGTCCTCCCGGACAAACTTGTTCATCTTCAATTCCCGGAAAGTGCGCGGATCGATGAAATGGCGCGTAAAAGAATCCCCGTAGTCGACCTCCATAACAAGGTAATCGACCCGGCCGATGCGTTCCACGCCGGCGAACTTCCGTTCCACACCCTCCCCAACCGGTCCGATCAGAGGCCCGTCGAAATCTGTTTCCAGGCTCTGCTTCGCGAATTCCGCGGCATTGAGAACCTCGACCCGCGTCCGCTCCCCCTGGCGGAGGCGCCGCCATGCCTCCTCACCGTCGAACCCCGTCGTGATCGATTTCTTACGGTAATGCAACTGGATCCGTACCTTGTTGGGCCGCTTTTTCAGGAGAACGAAATCATAGGTGCGGCCATCGGAGATCACTTCCCCGTGCACGCGCACGTTGATCACCTCATTAATGGCCTCCTCGCCACCGTTGACCGTTTCGATCCGCTCAACGACCTTCCCGGCGGTCCACTCCTCGTTGGATTGCCCGACAAGGCCACAGGCCGGGCCGCAAAGGGTAAGGAGAAAAAGGATACCGGTACGTTTCGGATAAAGCGAGGACATGGGGCCATTGGATACGCCCTGGCAAAGGGGAAGCAACCTTCTTCTTCCTTGAAAGCCCCTCCGCGCGGGTCATCTTTTTGGATCATGGGCAGCAGCTTTGGAACCCTTTTCCGCATCGCCACCTATGGCGAGAGTCACGGCGGCAGCGTCGGCGTCATCATCGACGGTTGTCCTCCCGGCCTGCCCATTCGCGCGGAGGAAATCCAGGCGGAGCTCGACCGGCGCCGTCCGGGACAGAGCGACATCACCACCCCGCGCAAGGAAACCGATACGGTGGAGATCCTTTCCGGGGTTCATGACGGCCACACCCTGGGGACCCCGATCGCCCTGAACGTGCCGAACAAAGATGCCCGGCCCTCCGCCTACGACGAGATGCGCGCCGCCTACCGCCCTTCCCATGCCGATTTTGTCTATGACGCCAAATACGGGCGCCGCATGGTCGAGGGCGGAGGCCGTTCCTCCGCCCGGGAAACGGTCGGTCGTGTCGCCGCCGGGGCCATCGCACGGAAGATCCTGCACCTCGAACTGGGGACCGACATCGTGGCCTGGATCGAGTCCATCGAGGATATCGTCATGCCCGAGGCAACGGAACCGCCGACACGGGACATGGTCGAGACCACGCCTGTTCGCTGCCCCGATCCTGCCACCGCTGCAGCCATGATCGAGCGGATCAAGGGAGTCCGCTCCGCCGGCGACAGCATCGGGGGCGTTGTCAGCTGCCGACTCGCCCCTTTGCCCGTCGGTCTCGGCGAACCCGTTTTCGACCGCCTCGAGGCCGACCTCGCCAAAGCCATGCTCTCCATCCCCGCCACGAAAGGCTTCGAAGTCGGCAGTGGCTTCGCCGGAACACGGCTTCGCGGCAGCACCCATAACGACGCCCTCGAAACACGGGAGGGCCGCATCCGGACAAGCTCCAACCGATCCGGCGGCGTCCAGGGAGGCATTTCCAACGGGGAGCCCTTCCTCTTTCGTGTCGCTTTCAAGCCGACCGCCACCATCATGAAGGAACAGGAAACGGTCAGCCCGGAAGGCGAGAGCCGCCGCCTGAAGGGACGCGGCCGTCACGACGCCTGTGTCGTGCCGCGCGCCGTGCCGATCGTCGAATCCATGGCCGCCCTTGTCCTCGTCGACCATTTCCTTCGCCACCGTGCCCAGAACCACAGCTGTGCCTTCAGCGCGACTCCCCACATGCGGCGCTAACCATGGTCTATTTCTTTATCGCGACCCACTTTCCCGAACTTGGCCACTGCCTGCTCTTTCTTGAGGGCAGTGGCGAGGCCTCCGCGCACAACACCGTCCTCTTCCCGGAAAGGCACAGCTGGCCCCTCGATAAGAAGCCCCGGGAACTCCGCCAGCTTCCCCCCGGCACCGTTCCGGAGGCCTCTTTTGGCGAAAACGAAAAAGCTTTCTTCGTCGTTCTCGATCCGCTCCTCCCGCCGGAGGAGCAGCTGGCCCCGTGGGCGGACCGCCTCCGGGACGCCGGCACCGAACCGGCCAAGATCTTCACCCTTGTCGATTGCGCGGCCGCCGAACAGGGAGCCGATCTGCGGAGTTTCCTCGAGCAGGCCCTTTTTCACACCGATCTCGTCCTGCTCGGCAACCGGGCCAACGCCTCCAAGGCCTTCGTGCGCGATTTCCAGCGCCGCTACGAAAAGGCCTGCTACCCCTGCCGCTTCACTCTCCTGAAGGGACCGGGCCTGCCGCAGAACCCCTCCGAGATCCTCACCCCGGAGACCCGTCGCCTCTCCCCCCTCTTCGACCCCCCCGAAGCCTCCGAAAGCGAGCTTGCCGCCGCCGGCTTCCCTCTCGAGACCTCGTGGGACCTCGAGGACGAGGACCTCGCCGACGAAGAGGAGGAACGCTGGCTCACCGATGAAGCCGAGACCCACGCCACCGAATCCGACGCTCCCTTCCCCGACGTCTCCCGCTGGCTGGTGACAAGCTAGCTGCCCCCGTCCCGGAAATGTCGCGGCGGGCGCTTTCCGTGCTTGACGGCCCGGCACGGGAATGCTGCTTTCTTCCTTTTTCCATTTCTGACACCGCACTTGGAGACGCACCATGGCCCAGCCGAAACGAAAACAATCAAAGCAACGTTCCCGTAAACGCCGGGGCGCCAATCAGTTCAAGGTACCCCAGCTTGCGAAGGACCCGACCGACGGGACCCAGTTCCGTCCCCATCGCGTCAATCCCGCCAACGGCCTGTACCGCGGTCGTCAGGTTGTCGATGTCGAAGTGTGAGGCGGCCCCGCACACCCCTTCCATTTCCCTTGCGCGGCCTTTAAGAGGCCGTTTTTTTTGGCCGGCGGTATGAGCGAGGAGGTCAGGAGGAATGCGGTCATCGCGGTGGACGCGATGGGGGCCGATCTGGGACCGGAAGAGGTCGTCGCCGGCGTTGCCCGGGCCCTGCGCAACGACTGGATTCCGGAAAAAGTCATCGTCGTCGGGCAGGAACGCGTCCTTGAGCCCATCCTCGAAAAGGAGAAGCTTTCCGGGGAAGCCAAGGTGGAGTTGTTCGGCGCGTCGGAGGTGATTGAGATGGGGGAAAAGCCCATTCAGAGCATCCGCCGCAAGCCGGACGCCTCCCTTGTCCGCGCGGTCGAACTGGTCAAGCTGGGGACCAGCGCGGCGGCGGTCAGCTGCGGCAACACCGGCAGCCTGATGGCCTGCAGCACCTTGAAACTGCGCCCCATCGAGGGGGTCTCGAAACCGGCCCTCGCCTCTGTCTGGCCGAGCGCGAATGGGCGCTTTATCGTGCTGGACGTGGGGGCGAACCCGCAATGCCGCCCCGACAACCTCATGCAGTATGCGGTCCTCGGCCACCAGTACGCGAAAGATGCCCTCGGGGTGGAGAAACCGCGCGTGGGGCTGCTCTCCATCGGGACGGAGGAAGGCAAAGGCACGGAGCTGACCAGCGGGGCGCATGAACTTCTGAAACGGCTCGAGGGCCAGATCCATTATGTCGGTCTCATCGAGGGCTTCCAGTTGTTCAACGACGCCGTGGACGTTGTCGTGACGGACGGCTTCACCGGCAACGTCCTCCTCAAGAGCTGCGAATCCCTCTGGGGAATGGTTAAACAACTGCTGAAAGAGGAAGTCGCGGGGCATCCTCTGCGCATGGCCGGGGCCATGCTCATGAAGCCGGCCTTTAAGGGTGCACGGACGCGCCTCGATCCGAAGCAGTTCGGCGGAGCGCCCCTCCTCGGCCTTCGGGGCACGGTTCTGAAGGCGCACGGGTCCAGCGACCGGGAAGCCATCGCGGGGGCGATTCGCATTGCCGGAACCGCCGTCGACCACAATCTCGGCTCGCATTCCCATGACGCGGTCCTTCTCGCCAATGAAACGATCGGTGCCAATCCCGCCTCCACGACCCCACCCGCCGAGTCCTGAATTTCGCCAAAATTTCCTGCCATGACAGTTCCGCACGGATCCTCGGTTATTCTCTCCGGCATCGGTGCCTACGCACCGGAAGCCGTGCTCACCAACGACGCTCTCTCCCGCATGGTGGAAACGTCCGACGAATGGATCCGGACCCGTACCGGCATCCGCGAGCGCCACATCGCCGCCGACGGGGAAACCACCTCTGACATGTCAACAGAGGCCGCGCGGAAAGCGATCGAGGACGCCGGGCTGGCGGTGCAGGACATTGAACTGATCGTCGTCGCCACGGTGACGCCGGACATGCCCTTTCCCAACACGGCCTGTTTTGTTCAGAAGAAGCTCGGGCTCGGGAAAATCCCCGCTTTTGATCTCGAGGCGGCCTGTTCCGGATTCATTTACGCGATGGATGTGGCGCGGTCCCTCATGCTGGTGAGCGGGTACCGTCATGCCCTTGTCATCGGGGCCGAAAAACTCTCCAGCATCACCAACTGGGATGACCGCACAACCTGTGTACTTTTTGGCGACGGGGCCGGAGCGGCCGTCCTCAGCCTTTCCGAGGAACCTGAGGTGGGCATTCTCGATACCCTGCTGGGCGCGGACGGCACGGAGACCGGCATCCTCTGCGTGCCCGGCGGCGGCAGCGCCAGTCCTTCCACGGTGGAAACAATCGAGCGCTCCCTCCACAAGATCCACATGCAGGGCAATCAGGTCTTCAAGATCGCCGTCCGCGTGATGTGCCAGAGCGGCCTCAACCTGATCGAGCGGGCGGGCCTGACCTCGCAGGACATCGATCTCGTCGTGCCCCACCAGGCGAACACGCGTATCATCGAGGCGCTTTCCTCGCGCCTCGATATCAGTATGGACCGTTTCGAGATCAACCTCGACCGCTTCGGGAACACCTCCGCCGCCTCGATCCCGCTCGCCCTTGAGGAGGCCTACCGGAAAGGGCGGCTGAAAAAGGGTGCCAACGTCCTCACGGTGGCCTTCGGCGGCGGACTGACCTGGGCGGCGAGCCTGATCCGCTGGCATTAAGGAAAGCCGATCTATGGAATTTATTTGCCCTGTGGCCCTTCGTCTTCCCTATGCTGTTCTCATGATGCGCAGCCTGACGCTCCTGATCCTAGCCCTGCTTTGCGGGCAGCCGGCATGGGGATTTCTCGGTTTCGGGGATAATCCCAACGACATGTCGCCGCAGGCCCAGACGGAAGCCGCCCGGCCCATCTACGAGCGCGCCCTGCGGGCGGAGGAAGACGGGAATCTCCGCCGCGCTTTACGCAACTACAAGCGCATCACGAAGAAGTACCCGGCCGCCGATTTTGCCGCGCAGTCGTACTACAACACCGGAGTCATCCAGTATGACCGGAGGAAATGGAAGAAGGCCTTCACTGCCTTCCAGTCGATCCTCGCCTTCCATGCGGACTTTCCCCGCTTCAACGAACTGGTCGAGTACCAGTTCCGCATCGCCCTTGCGGAGGCCCGTGGCGAAGGAACACGCTTTCTTTTCGTTCTCCCGTTTCGGGCGCTGAACAAGGCAACGCAGCACTTCGAGATGGTCGTGCGCAACGCGCCGTATTCCCCGCTGGCGCCGCTTGCGCTGATGAACGTGGCCCTCATCCATCAGTACAAAGGGCAGACCGCCGAGGCCATCGACGCCCTTGACCGGCTCATCAACAGCTATCCGGAAAGCCTTCTTGCCGACGACGCTTACCTTTCCCTTGCCGAAACCTTTGCCACGCTGGTGCAGGGCCCATTGTACGATCAGGGGGCAACCCGCGAAGCCATCAGTTATTTCGAGGATTTCCTCATCCTCTTTTCCGAAAACCAGAACGCCGCCATCGCGGAGGACGGCCTTGCCGAAATGGAGGACATCTATGCCCGCAGTAAACTGGTGATCGGGCGGTACTACTACAAGTACCGGCGCTGGTATGACGCGGCGGAGATTTTCCTCAACGAGGCCATCACGACCGCACCTGAATCCCCCGCCGCCGCGACCGCCCGCGAGTATCTCGCCCGCATCGAGGAGGGACGTGCGGCAAGGGAAGCGGCCCGGGCGGACCGCGAGGACAGTCCCTCCCGCCAAAAGGAAAAGTCCTTCCTGCGCCGTTGGTTCGACCGTATTATTCCGGGATGATACGCCTCGCCTTCGTCCTTCTGCCTCTTCTTGTCCTCGCGGGCTGCGTCGGCTATCAGCCCGTCGATCAGGTGGATCGTGAGGTCGCCCTTGCCCCGGTCCTGAACGAGGACGGGCCGCCCGGGCTGACCGGACCCGTCAGCCGCAGCCTGCGGGAGAAACTCGGCGCCTCGCCGAACTGGAATCTCCTTCCCGCGGAAAACGCTGCCGCGGTTTTGCATGTCACCCTCACCACGACCGAACGCGACGTCCTCGCCAACGACCCCGCCGATACCGGACGCCCCCTCTCCTACCGGCAGACCGTGGAAGTACGCCTGCGCTGGGAAGGCGGGGCGCCGCCCTGGGGCGGTTCTTCGCCCGAACGCGTCCTGCATACGCAAATCCAGCTGTTTGCACAACCGTCGCTCGTGGAGGCTGGTCAAAGCGCCCTGCCCGACCTAGCCGACCGCCTCGCCCGACGCATTGTCCAGGAATTGGAATGGTCCCGTTTTCCGGGAGAATAATCCGATGACACGCGCCGTTTCCCCCCATCCCCTGCGTCTGGCCCCGTCCATCCTGGCGGCGGATCACGCCTGTCTTGTGGACGGTCTTCAGAAAGTGGAAGCCCTGCCCATCGAGTGGCTGCACCTCGACATCATGGACGGGCATTTTGTCCCCAATCTCAGTTTCGGTCCGCAGACCGTAGCGGCGTTGCGGGAACGCAACCGGGACCTGCTTTTCGATACGCACCTCATGCTCGCCAACCCGCACGAGCATGTGGAGGCCTTCGCGAAGGCGGGCGCGAACCTGATTTCCATCCACGTGGAACCGGATTACCCGGTCGCGGAAACCCTGCAACGCATCCGCGCTTACGGCTGCCGGACCGGCCTGGTCCTGAATCCGGCCACCCCCGCCGCCGCCGCGACGCCCTTCCTCGAAGCGGTCGACCTGATCCTTGTCATGACGGTCTGGCCGGGCTTCGGGGGCCAGTCCTTCCTTCCGGAGACCCTTGGCACGATGAGCGAATTGCACAAAGCCCGTGAAGAAACGGGGCTTTCCTTCCGTCTCGAGGTCGACGGCGGCATCGATCTTGCCACGGCCTCCGAATGCCGCCGCCACGGCGCCGATACCTTTGTCGCCGGCACCGCCTTCTTCAAGGCCCCGCATCCCCAGGCCTTTTTCCAGGCCATTCAGGAACCGGAAGCGGATTGAAAAGGCGAAAGCGACCGCACCGCCCTCGCCTCCATCAATCGATCCCTTCCCGGAAGGTCTCCGCGGCGACGCAACCGCGCTGGCCCGGCTCGATATCGATCAGCACGCCCCAGAGCTGCACATTGTCCTCCGCGACGGTGAAGCGGCGCGGCATGCCGTCAAGGAAGCGCCCGAGGACCGGGGCAACCTCGCGCCCGAGGACACTGTCGTAGGGGCCGCACATGCCGGCGTCGCTCAGGTAGGCCGTTCCGCGCGGCAGGCGGCGCAGATCGGCGGTCGGCATGTGCGTATGCGTGCCGATGACCGCGGCCACCCGCCCGTCGAGGTACCATCCCATAGCCACTTTTTCCGAGGTCGTCTCGGCATGCATCTCGACAAAGATCGCCTCCGCCTTGCCGCGGAGATCCTCGAGCAGGTCCTCCATCATAGGAAAGCCGGGTCGCGTCGGGATCTTGATGAGCTGCTGTCCCAGGACGGTGAGCACGGCGAGCCGGAAGTCGCCGTGGGTCAGGATCAACTGAGGCGCCCCCGGACAGCCGGGCAGCAGATTCACCGGGCGGCAGACGAAAGGCAGTTGGTCGATCGCCTTGTCAAAGCCGCGCTGGTCCCAGCAATGATCGCCAAGGGTGATGCCGT
>JAAAOD010000048.1 GCA_009908535.1 Verrucomicrobiota bacterium | reverse complement strand
TGAGCAGAGGCGCTCCCTTCTCCACCCTTTCGCCGGGTTGGACAAGGACGCGGACGATCTGACCCGGTAACAGGGCGGGCACGGACCCATTGGAAGTGGTTTCAACCTCGGGGGCGCGCAGGCGCGTGGACGCGACCTTGGAGATTTCGACATCGAAGGGGACCCCCTTCAAATAGACCCGTACCGGCATGCCGTCCCCGCGGCGTTCCACCTCAATGGGACACACCCGATGGTTCACCATAAGGGTTTTGATCCGTCCGTCGGCCTGCACTTTGCGGATCTCCACATCATAATCGTTCTTGTCCACGTTCACACTGAAGGGTTTCCCCATATCGACTTTGTCGTCGATGGTGACGCTGTGTCGCTTGTGGCAGTTTACGCGGTAATTCATAACGAGCGGCGGTTTTTGCGCGGTTTCAACCAGCGGGTCGCGGCACTGAAGACAGAGGGATTGTCGTTACCCTCGTCGGCACCGACCCGTTTCAGGACCTCCCCGTCCCGATGGAGGGCGAGAGCGGCGACGAGGGCGGCCACTTCGGCATCCCGCTCCGACTTAATGCCCTCGACGATGCGGTGCCGGGTATCGGCATCATTCAGGAAAGCGGTCGTCAGGCCGCCATCAAGGAACTCCGGTGATACCAGAACCCCCCGCAGCAGCGGCAGGTTCGTCTTCACGCCCTCGACGAAAAACTCCTCAAGGGCGATCTTGAGCTTGAGGAGGGCCTCGTCGCGGGTGGTTCCACACGAGAGCAGCTTCGCCACCATGGGATCGTAATAAGGAGAGACCCGGGCCCCGCTGAAAATGGAAGTCTGAAGGCAGATGTCCTCCCCGAAAGGAAGATAAAGGCGATCCACGTGACCGGGCGAGGGAACAAAATTGTTATCGGGGTCTTCGGCGAAGACGTAGACGCCGAGGACGTGCCGGTCGCACTTGACGGCGGAAGCCGACACTCCGAGAGGCGCGCCGGAGAGCAGCCGTATCTGCTCTTTCAATACATCAACTCCGGTCAGAAGGGAGGTGGCCGTGTGCGAGGGCTGGATGTAATTGTTGATTTCAAGAAACCAGGGCCGCCCCTCCTTGAGGAGGAACTCCACCGAGGCGAACCCCTGGATTTCGAGCCGTTCACAAAGAACGCGCACTTCCGACTGCAATCGCGCCCGCAGGTCCGGATCGAGCCCCCACGCCGGGGTTTCCACCATCAGTTTCTGGTAGCGCCGTTGGAGGGAACAATCCAGTTCCGGGAACACCACCGTGCGTCCCTGCTGGTCGCGCAGGACGGGAAACTCGAGGTGGCGGGCCCCGGGGAGCAGCTGCTCGATATAGAGGTCCGGGGAATTGAGAAGAAAGTTGCGGCTGACCGCATGGACAGCCTCGAGGGAGGCCTCGAGCTGCCCGGCATCGCGGATGGTGCGCAGCCCGATCCCCCCGTAGCCATGTGCCGGTTTGACGAGAAGGGGGAAATGGAGGCGCGCGGCCGCCTCGCGCAGGGGGCCGACCTCACTGACCGCGGCACTCCCGTCGAGCACGGGCAGGCCGCACTGCCGCGCCGCCTCCTTGACGGCGGCCTTGTTACCGAGGGAGACGGAGCTTCCGGCGCTCGGGGCGATGAGGTGAATACCGCGCTTGCGCAGTTCGTGACCAAACCGGGCATTCTGGGCGAGGAACCCGTAGCCGGGATGCACGGCATCGACCTTCAGCTTCCCGGCGAGGTCGACGATCTGCTCAAGATCAAGGTAGGGCCGTACCTCCGGGTCGCGCTGCTCAAGTCGGTAAGCCTCGTCGGCATTGCGCACCCCGGCACTGTCCCGGTCGTCCTCCTCGAAAAGAGTGAGTGCGCGCGCGCCGAGTTGCTTCACGGCGCGGACGCAGTTGGCCTGGATGAGGCCGCGATTGGCGATGAGGATGCGCTCGAACATGGGCTTCCCTCCTTTTCTTAAAGCGGAATATTGCCGTGCTTGCGGCGCGGGCGCGGCTCGTTCTTGTCACTCAGCGACCAGAGGTATTTGCGGACGACCCCGGCCGTCTGGCCCGGTTCGATAATATCGTCGATATAACCGAGGGAAGCGGCCATGCGGGGATTGGCGAAAGTCTCGATGTATTCCCTTTCCCGCGACGCGGTTCTCTCTTCGGGATTGTCGCTCCCGGCGATCTCCTTGCGGAAAATCACGTTGACGGCCCCCTTCGGCCCCATGACGGCGATTTCGGCGCCCGGCCACGCCAGCACCATGTCGGCGCCGAGGTGCTTGGAACACATGCAGATGTAGGCGCCCCCGTACGCCTTGCGCAGGATCACGGTCATTTTCGGCACCGTCGCCTCACTGTAGGCGTAGAGAAGTTTGGACCCGTGGCGGATGATCCCGGCGTACTCCTGGTCCACCCCGGGGAGGAACCCGGGCACATCGACGAGGGTCAGCAGCGGGATGTTGAAGGCATCGCAGAAGCGGACGAAGCGGGCCGCCTTGTCGGAGGCGTTGACATCGATGCAGCCGGCGAGGTGGCGGGGGTTGTTCGCGATGATGCCCGTACTGATACCATCGATACGCGAAAACCCGATAATGACATTGGGAGCGTATCCAGCCTGTAGCTCGAAAAAGGAGTGCCCGTCGACAACGCGGTCGATCACCTCCCGCATTTCGTAGCTCTTGTTCGCGTTGTCGGGAACGATATCACCGAGGTCGGTCTCGTTCTCGGCGATGCGATTGACAGGATTGGTGATCGGGGGCGGCTCCTCGTTGTTCGGAGGCAGATAGGAAAGGAGCCGACGCACCCAGCCGAGGGTGGTTTCGTCATCTTCGCCGACGAAGGTGGCGACCCCCGAACGCTCGTGATGGATTTCCGGACCACCAAGGTCCTCCTTGCTCACCTCTTCGCCGGTCACCGTTTTGATGACATCCGGTCCCGTGATGAACATGTTGGAAGTCCCCTTCACCATGGCGACGAAATCGGTGATGCCCGGCGAGTACACCGCCCCACCGGCGCAGGGACCCATGATGACACTGATCTGCGGAATGACGCCAGAGGCGCGCGTGTTGCGGAAGAAAATGTCCCCGTAGCCGCAGAGCGAACCGATACCCTCCTGGATGCGGGCCCCGCCGGAGTCGTTCAGCAATACCACCGGCGCCCCGTTGCGCACCGCCTGGTCGAGAATATTGGCGACCTTCTTGCCGTGCATCTCCCCGAGGGATCCGCCCAGCACGGTGAAATCCTGCGCGGCCATGTAGACGAGTTCGCCGTTGACGCGCCCGAAGCCCGTCACCACCCCGTCCCCGGAAACCGCCTTCTTATCGAGCCCGAAATGGCGGGCGCGCAGTTCGACGAAACCGCCCACCTCGACAAAGGTTCCCTCGTCGAAGAAGTACTCGATCCGGTCCCAGACCCCGAGCTTGCCGCGCTCCTGCTGGGCTTTGAGGCGGGCCTCCCCGCCCCCGAGCCGCATCGCGCGCTTCCGCTCCCGCAAGTCCTCGAGGCGTTCCTCCCCGGACGGGGCCGACGGCCTTTCCTCCAACTCATCACTCATCGAACCGGGACTTTACGAAGAGGCCCCGCCCTTTAGCAAGCCCTTGTTAGGGAAGGAGAAACCGTAGCGAACCGGCGAAAGCGGTTCGGTCTTCCCGTAGCGAACCGGCGAGAGCGGTTCGGTCCTCCCGTAGCGAACCAGCGAGAGCGGTTCGGTCCTCCCGTAGCGAACCGGCGACAGCGGTTCGGTCCTCCCGTAGCGAACCAGCGACAGCGGTTCGGTCTTCCCGTAGCGAACCGGCGAAAGCGGTTCGGTCATCCCGTAGCGAACCGGCGAAAGCGGTTCGGTCATCCCGTAGCGAACCAGCGACAGCGGTTCGGTCATCAGGGTGCGGGCACTTCCAGGCGCAGCAGCACCGGGTCGCCGGTAGGGATCGGCACCTCGGCGCGGATCTCGGTACCGGTGGGGGCTCCGGCCGGATCGGGCGTCATCGTCACGCCGGCGGTGGTCCAGCTCCCGGCCTCCATGGACGGACTCTGCCGGACCTCGTAGCTGACGCCCTCCTGCACCTTGGTGAAAACCAATTCCAGGGTATTACCCACTTCCCGGTATTCCGGGCGAACGGCAGCATTATCGGGCAGGAGCGGATTGCCGCCAAGAGCGTATTCGAACCAGTTGCTGAGGCCGTCGCCGTCCGGATCGGCCGCATTGCCCCAGAGGGTGGCTTCGAGCGCCGGATCAGCCAGCTCGGCGGCGCTGAACCATGCTTCCTGCCACGGTAGGAGACCGGCCTCCACCGAAACCGCAATGGAGGGGCCCCACGGAAAGGCGTTGGTACCGTTCACGGCGCGGGCCCGCAGGTGGAAATCGCCACTCTCGGCAGGGGTGTAAGTGAAGGCGGGGTCGCCGGTGCTTAAAAAACGGCTTTCGATAAGTTCCTCCGCATTAGAGAGGGCGATGTCGTCAATCAACCAACCGGTGTCGGTTGAGGTTCCGGGCCAATAAAGAGTTTCCGGCAGTCCGGGATAATAGTAACGAAAGCGCAGTCGGATGATTTGTCCGGCGTAAGAAGCCAGATCAACCGTTATGTTGGAAAAGGAAGTTTCCCGGTCACTCACATCGGCGTAGCCTGGTTTATCCCACACCACCGTCCAGTCAGTGCTCCCTTCCGGCAAGACTTCGACCATCGCCACCTGGGCCTCGGTGGCGTCCCCAAGCTGGCTGGCAAAGGTCAGTTCGGTACCGGAAGTAATCAGTAGGTTTCGATCGAGCTCGATCACTTCACCGGGTCCGCTGCCAAGGGGATGGGCGAGGTGGAAAGCGGAACTGCCACTGTTCACCTTGCCCGACTGCAGAACATCGTAGGAACCCGATTGCGAGATAACTACCTTTCCAGCTCCGTTTTCACCTCCCTCGAACACGGCGAGATTCTCATCTCTGAGCACCTGCACCTCGAAAAATTCGGCGGCATTCCCACTGGACAGCTGCAACTCCTCTGCCATGCCAAGCACCATTTCAGGGCTACCCCCGCTGATCACGGGCGGGCTGAAGGTCAGGACGAGATCCAGCTTCACGTTCTCATTGTCGCTCACAGTCACCGTTTCCATGAAGGAAGTGAAATTCGGTCCGCTGAAAGTGAGGTCGTAGCTGCCGTTCCCCGGCACGGGGACGGCATAGCCGCCGCTGGATGCCGTGATGGCGTACTGCGTGGCCCCGTTCACCTGCACTTCAATGCCCCCGAGGCCTTCGCCCATGTCGTAGAAATGGTCCCCGTCCACGTCGAGATAGGCGACCCCGGTAATGAAGGGCGTATCGCCCCCCTGCGTCCCGAAGTCCTGCGTCACCAGCATGGGACCGACGGGATCTCCTCCATTCGAATTGGTTCCCAGGACGACCCCTACTCCGATTTCCCGAACATTCGGGGAGTGGATGGTTTCCCGATGACCCGGGGGGACTTGCATGCCGAATTCAACCCCGTCGGGATCCTTTTCTTCGTCGCCCCAGTCGATTTGAAATCCGGCGTGGCCGAACCAGACGGAAAAACTGTAGGCGAAAACATTTTCGCGAAGACGCGTCCATGGATAACCGACGGCCGTGGCGCGTTCGCCGATCGTATCACCGGGTGAGAACGGTGCCGGCGGATTGCCGGAGCTGACATGCCCTTGGAAGACGTTGGCCAGCATGTCCTCGCTGTGCAACCGGGCCATCTGCGTCAGCTGTGAATTGATGGCCAAGGGCGGTACGGTTTGCTCAAGCGTCGCGAACTGGTTGATCATTTCATCCAGATCGACCCCGAGCTGGTGGATCGCTCGCAGCACGTCCGGGTCGTCGGTATTTTTCAACCGCTGCGCCTCGGCGACGGCGTCGGCGCGGGCGCGGTTGATCAGTTCGACAAAGAGTTGTTCCTCCGGAGTCGGCTGGCCGATGGGGTACAGCGTGGAGGCCGGCTGGACGGCACCGGGTCCGGAAGTCTCCCGTTCCACGACCACCGGGGGCGGGGCTGCCTTCACCTTGTCCTGGCTGTAGGCGGCCGTGGCAAAAAGCGCGAGGAGCAATGGCCCCCAAAGAATGGTTTTCCCGCAACCGCTGCTGGCCGATGCTAACATCTCTTCTGCCATAACGGCGGCAATCCTTTAGGGAAAAGGTATCCCCGAAGCAATCAAAGACGCCTGCGTAAAACCAATCCTAAAGCGAGGAGTCCTCCGATGAGCGCGAAGGTGGAAGGTTCCGGGACGGCCGACTGAACAACACCGAAGGGTTGCCGATTTCCGCCGTTGGTTCCCCATGTCAGGATGAGACTGCTCAGGGCGGCAGGATTAAAGGTGGTGGAGTCGGTGGTGGAAAACGTAACCGGCACGCCGCTACCCACAGCTTTGGTGCCGTTGCCGTCAAGATCGCCGAGGTCCCCGTCGAACCACATCACGATGTAGTCACCGCTCCCGGAAAGCGTGAAGTCCGTGGCAGCTACGTCTGTGGTAAAGTCCGCGTTGGAAAGCGGCGAAGCGGATGCGTCCAGGATATTGTAGCTGGGACTACTCGGTCCGCTAACCCAGGATATACCGGGCGCCTGGATGTAAAGCCGATTCGGGTTTTCCACTGACGCACCCGACGAAGGGGTTCCTTTGAGAGTGAAGGTGATGGAAGTGTTCGTCAGGCTGTCGACCGTAATATTGAGAACGGCCGAACAGGAAAGCGGAAGGAAACAGACCAGAAGAACCGCTAGCTTAATTGTTGATTTATTCATTAGGAAAAACACTTGGCTTGGTTGGGTAAAGGCGACAGAACCTTTTTTCTGCCGCCTGACAAGCGATTTCTCTCAACAGTTGGATTACAACGCACTCACCCTAAGTAATATATAGAGCAATCCCCTTATTTTGTAACTGGAGAAGCGGCAATTCAGATACGAAGGAGGTGAACAATGAAATCACGGGCCGCGGCCTCGTCCATGCCATCGTGGACGATCTGAAAGGCGAACCCCTTGCCGCCGAGTTCCTCTTGGATCTTCAGGGCCCCTTGCGGCGTGACGTAGACCTGGCAGAGCTTGCCGGCGTCGCGGATTCGTTTCAGCAGATCGAGATACTCCTCGGGTTG
>JAAAOD010000276.1 GCA_009908535.1 Verrucomicrobiota bacterium | reverse complement strand
AGGATTTCGACGGCTTCCTCGGCGCCGAGCACTTCACCGTTGCCATCGGAATCGAGAACGCCTTCGACGACCGGCAGAAGGACCTCCAGAACAACGGCGAAGAGCGCGATCCAACCTACCTCTACGGGCCCGCGCAACCGCGGACCTTCTACATCCGCTTCAGCGCGAACTGGTAAGCACTTCCCCGGGATTGTGTCCGTGACTGGCGCGGAAGGCACGGGCGAAGTGGCTCGCGTTGCTGTAGCCGACGGCCGTGGCGGCCTCCATCACCGAACAGTCCGTTTCCTGCAAGAGCGTGCGCGCCCGCGCCATGCGCCGTTCCCGAAGGTAGGCGAACACGGGCATTCCGTGTCGCTCCTTGAAGGCCTTTTTCAGCGTGAATTCGTTCACGTAAAACCGGCGTGCCAACGCCGGGAGGCTGTGGTTCGTATCCAGCGTCCCGGCAAGGTAGGCGGCCACCCCGTCCATGCGCGTGGACATGTCACGACCACAACAGCGCGGACGGCAGGGGGCTTCCGCCCGTAGTTCCGGACGTTCCAACACCCGCGCCTGCAGTTCCATTTCGCGGCTCCGGCGCAAGAGCCGCCCGGCGACCGTCGGTTCCTCCGCCTTCAACAGTTCCCTTGCGAGAACCTGCATCCGCACCGAAGAACTTCCTTTCACGAAAAAGACCGCCTCCCGACGCGGGCAGGCCAGACAGGCAAGGCGGGGAGGCAACCCCGCCCCGGCCGGCTCCTCCGGTCCCGGAAGGGGTAAGGGCAGGGCCACGAACTTCGCCCCGTCTTGCGCCCGCCTAATGGTTTCCGGTCCGCGCTCGGCAAGAATCGCCCATTCCCCGGCCAGGATCTCCCACGCGCCTTCCCCCCGAAATTGCCCGATCAGGCCCTCCTTCACCACCACCCACAGGCTGGCCCGAAACCCCCCTGGCAGGGGCGCTAGCTGCCGCTGTCTCTCCATGCTAAAAATTGAGAAAGAGACTCATTAGCGACCGTAGGGTCAATCCTTTTCCGCGATGCCGGGCTGGGATGGGGAAATTGTATAGACTTGCCGGTCAACATTTCTTAAGGCCTTCTTCATGCAGGAGGAGGTTGAGAAGCAGCGGGAATACTACGAGAACACGGCGGCGCATTATGACGACGCCTGTTGTTTTGACCCGAACGACGAGCACCACTTTGCCTGTGCGGCCCTGAGCGGCCTTCTGCGGCATTACCATGTGGAGAGCGTACTTGATGTGGGTTGCGGAACGGGCCGGGCCATCGACCGCTTACAAAAGCATCATCCGGAAATCGCCTTTACAGGACTGGAGCCGGTAAAAGCGCTGCGGGATCTCGCGGTGGAGAAGGGGATTCCGGCGGGGACGCTGCTCGACGGGGACGCGACGAAGCTACCCTTCCCGGACGGGGCGTTTGACTGTGTCATGATGTTCGGAGTGCTGCATCATATTCCGAACGCGGGCGACGCGGTGGCGGAGGCGCTGCGGGTGGCGGCGAAGCTGGTTTTCATCTCCGATCATAACATCTACGGCATGGGCTCCCGCTGCACCCGCTTTGGGAAGCAGATATTCCACGATCTCGGATTACGCGGGCTCTTGCGGCGGATCATGACCGGGGGCAAAGGTTATCACGACACGGATTGGGATGGCGTCTTCTATCCTTTCTCCCTGATCGACCATGTCCCGCAGATCCGGAAGGAGACGGTGAAGGTGCATTGCTTTTCAACCAAGACCCCGGCAGTGAATTTGTACCGGCAGGCTTCGCACCTCGCCGTCCTCGGTTTAAAAAAGGCCGCCGTGGAGAGTGTCGATGGAGAGGCCGGGTGACTCCCGCGCCGGGGCACGGGGAACTCAGGTCAGGGCAGCGGCGAAGGCCTCCATTTCCGCTTTGACATCGTGGAGGAAATGGGCCCCGGCGGCGCCGTTGAGCCAGCGGTGGTCGAAGCTGAGGCAGAGGGCGACCTCCTCGCGGAAGCGGTTGTCCCCGAGCGGTTCTTGGTGGGCGCTGCCGAGGAAAAGGGTGGCCATGGCGGGAGGGACGACCAGCGGCTGCGCGTCGCGCACGGCGAAGCCGCCCATGCTGGTGAGGATAACGGGGACCTGTGCCTTGGAGCGGGCCTCCCCGCGCCGGACGGCCGCCACGGCCTCGCGGTAGGCGGCGAAAAACCCAGGTCCTTCCAACTCGCTGGCCCTCGGGATGACGGCGGTATCGAGGGCGTCGCGTTCGAGGGCGACGGCGACGCCGAAGTCAAAGACCTTGCGGTGGCGGAGAGTTCCCTCCGGATGAATGGTGCAACAGAAGACGGGGTGCTTGCGCATCGCCTGAACAACGGCATAGGCGACCATGACGGTGGGGGACGGGGCGTTCGCGGGATCCGCTCTTTTCGCGTTCGCACGGGCTTCGCGGATCGCCTGCCATCCGGCTTTCACCGTCATATGGGCGGGGACGACGTCTTTGAGCTGGGCGATGACGCGCGGGGGCAGGCCGCCTTCGGGCACGGAACCGTCCGCGGCGATCTGCGGAGCCTGCATGGCCTCAGAACTCGCCTTCCCGGCCGGCGCAGAGGAAACCGCTGCGCGGGGGCCATCTCCGTTCTCTTCCCTCACGATCATCTCCGCGATGACCTGCTCGACCTCGACCTCGTCGTCGACAGCAATTTTCCATTCCCCGAAGCGGCCCGCCTGCGGAGATTCGATGGGAAAGAGGGCCTTGTCGGTTTCCACCTCGCAGAGGGGGTCGTCGGGAGCGATGTCTTCGCCCGGTTCAACGAGGAGGGCGGTCACCCGGGCGCTCGTGATGCCCTCCCCGAGGATGGGGACGCGGACGGGGAGCGACCGTTCCGGAGGAGTGGATTTTTCATTACCGGAAAAACTCTGGCGCATCTTCCGCAGGGCCCGGCCGTCCGTTTCCCCGGGAATCTTCGTCGCGACTTTCCGACGACCGGAATCGGCGGCCAGCAGCTCCCGAATCCTGGCCGCGACCCTCCGCGGTTCGGGGAGGGCGGCGTACTCGAGTTGGGGGTGATAGCCGATGTTCACGTCCGGCTTGGAAATCAGCATCGGCGGAGCCTTCAGGCTGCCGAACAATTCCGGATTCCCGGCGATACGGCTGATGATCCCCTGGCCGACGGAACAGCTTTCCCCGTCCTCCTGCACCACGAGCAACCGTCCCGTGCGGGCGACGGATTCCTCCACCGCGCTGAAGTCGAGGGGGACGATGGTCCGCAGGTCAAGGACCTCGACCTCATTTTCGCCGGGCTGCACCTCGGCAAGCGCTTTTTCCACGACCTCCGTCCCGTTGCCGTAGCAGACGATGGTCAAGCGGTCGCCCCTGCGGCGCACGGCTGCCTTTCCGAAGGGAACGGGCTGGAGCGGCCACTCCAGGCGGCGCGCCGCCCAGAGCAGGTGCTTGGGGATGAGGACAAGGGTGGGACTGTTGCCATGCAGCGCTGTCCAGAAAAGGCCGGCGGCGTCCTCTGGAGTGGAGGGAATGGCGATCTCAAGGCCGGGGAAATGCGCGAGCGCGCTCTCGTTTGTCTGGCTGTGCCAGAGGGCACCCCCCGGCAGGTAGGCCCCGTAGGGCGCGTAGATGACGGCGGGGGCGGACCATTCCGCGTTGCTCCGCCAGTGCAGGGTGGAGAGCTGCGTCACGAGCTGGTTGAAACCCGGCCAGAGGAAATCGGTGAACTGGATTTCAAAGACTGGACGCTTCCCGTAGGCCGCCATGCCGGCGGCGACCCCGACGATGGTCGCCTCCGCGAGGGGCGAATTGAATACCTGCGCGGGCGCGGCGGAGGATAACCCCTTCGTCAGGCTGAAAACGCCGCCCTTGGGATCCTCGATGTCCTGGCCGAAAAAGACGACATCGCCGCTGCGGCGGATTGCGGCATGAAAGGTGGCGTTGATGGTGTCGACCATGCGCGCTTCCTCCCCGATGCCCTCCAGGGAAAGGCCGGGCGGATTGGAGGCCGGGCCGAGGACATGCCGGAGAAGGTCTTCCGGTTGCGGATCGACTTCGCCCAGGGCGCGCAGGTAGGCGTCCCGCACCTCTTCGCGAAGGCTTTCTTCCATTTCCGCATAGCCTTCCTCGGTCAGTTCGCCGCGGCCGATCAGGTCCTCTTTCAGGCGCGTGAGGGGATCTTTACGGTCAAGCCCGGCCAGTTCCTCCTCGGAGCGGTATTTGCGGTGATCGTCGGCGCTGGAATGGCTGGAAATGCGCTCGGTGCGGCACCAGAGAAACTGCGGGCCTCCGCCGCTGCGCGCCGCCACAAACGCCGGATGCACGGCCTTGAAAACCGCTTCCGGGTCGCAGCCGTCCACCTGCTGCCAGTGTTCGGGCGGGAGCATCCCGAGGCCGAGCGGGGTCATGGCGTCGGTCACCGTCGAGATCCCGATCCCGTTGTCCTCGACGAGAAAGACCAGGGGCAGTTGGCGTTCGATAGCGAAGGCCACCGCCTCGTAAAACTCGCCCTGCCGCGTCCCGGCGTCCCCGACGGTGGTGAGGACGCAATTCTCGCGGCCGTCCAGTTGGAGGCTCCAGGCCAGGCCGGCGGCGGGAAGCAGGGACGCCCCCACCACGGAAGCGATGGAAAGGATCCCCCGCCCGCGATGGCTGTAATGGGCCGGCATCTGACGGCCGCCGCTGGCGCTGGTGCGCTTGGCGAAAAAGGCCAGCGCGAGATCGTAGGTGCTGAGACCCCGGGCAAGGGCGATGGGGCGGTCGCGGTAATACCCCGCGAAGAAATCCCCGTCCCGGAGCAGGTAACCCGCTACGGCGAGAGCCTCATGGCCCATGCCGGAGACATGGAACCACCCTTTTCCCTGGCGGATCAGGCTTTGTTCCCGCAGGTCGCCGTGGCGGGAATACAGCATGGTGCGGAGAAGCTTCCGCTTATCGTCGACATTCAGACCGGGCATGGCTCAGGAATCCTCGTTTTCCGGTTGCGGCCCGGGCGTGGGCTCGGGCGGCGGCGGATTCAGGATCGCCTTCCACTCCAGGGCGAGTTCTCTCGCTCCGGCCTTTTCGGCAACAGGAATGGCCCGCCCGAGAAAGGCCTTACGAATTTCCCCGGGGTCAATGCGGCGAAGAATCTTCCGGTAGATGGCCAGGGCTGACTCCGCATCATCGAGATCGAGGAGGGCGTCGGCGATCTCCGCCATCAATCCCCAGTGCGTGCTATCCCCCGGTTCCAGCCGACCCAGCAAGGACAGGGCGTGCCGGGCTTTCCGGGGCTCTTCTGCCTTCAGAAGAAGCCGCGCCCGCGTCAGTCCCAGGGCCGGCCCCGGAGACGTGCGCATGCCGCGGGTGGCCAGTCGAAGGGCCTCCTCAAGGCGATCGTCCGCCTCGAGCAGATTGATGCGGCGCAGCAGGACGTATTGGTTCTGCAACGACTCGGCTGGATTGTCCACCTCCTCGAGCTGTTCTTCCAGGCGCCTTGCGAAGGGCCGGAACAGGGGATCGCCGACAGCGACGCCCTGCCAGCTGAGGGACGGGTAGGCGAAGTAGGCCGCGTCGCCGAAATTCCACCCGCTGGCTAGCGCCGCGAAAAAGAGGTGATAGCGGTGGGTGAAGGTCAGATACGGTTCATGGACGTTGCCAAAGGTCGCGCTGACGCCGTGTTCGACGAGGGGGCCGACCCAGCCCTTGCGGGGCGAACGCAGCGGACGTGCGGAAAAGCTGTGCAGGTGGGCGGCGATGGCACCCGGAGGAAACTCGAAACCCGGGAGGCGGAAAGGCCCGTTCAGGGAGGCCGCATACCAACCGCCATAGAGAACGGGGGCGTCAAAACGGCTGTCGACGGGAAGGGTCGCTTTCCCCTTTTCCTGGGTCAGATCGTAGCCCATTTGGCGGAAGATCTCCGCCGTCGCGTCAAGCCAGTCGTTGCCCATCTGGAAGTTGCCGCCGCGACCGTCCTCGTCGACATAGGCGCGTCCGCGCAGCCCGTGCTTCTCCCCCTTGATGCCGTTGCGGACCATTTTGAGGACGGCTTCCGGCGAAGGGCCGTCCAACCGGGTAACGCGGAGGATGTCGTGCCCCGAAGGCTCCTCTCTCTGCTTGAAAAGGGGATTGGGGACGAAGCCGGTAATGGGCACTCCGCGTTTCAATAGAAGGGCCAGCTCTCCGTCCACGGAAGCCTCGTCCCGGGCAAGGGATCCTTCCGCGAAGGCCTGGATGAGCCCGGGGGAACTCCGGGAAAAGGCTTTCTTCCGCAACGCCTCATCCTCCACCCCGGGAGGGGGAAGTTTCTGGATACGCGAGGGAATGCCAAAGCAAAGGACGAGGTAGCGGACGTTGCTGCGGAACAGGGTGATCGTCTCCCGCCCGAAGGCATCCTTGTCGCCCCGCATTCCGTCGATGAAACCGCCTTTCCTCAGTTTCCGGAGAAGGGGGTTGCGGATCGTGTCCCGGAATTCCTCCCGTGTGATACGTTCACCCGGATCGGTCCGCAGCAGAATCAGATTGTCCTCTGGAATCGACCGCAGCGCCATGTATTCCTTCGCCACTTTCCGGGAGGACGGCATGGAGCCGTTGGCGACGACAACGACCTTGGCCGCAAGGTCCGCCTCCTGCGCCATCGCGTGGAGGGGCATGAGAAGGAGCAGGGTAAGGAGCCAAAGCCCGTATGGACGGGCTCTTGTCAGCGAATCAGGCCGGGCAAGCATGCAGGGCAGCCAAAGAAAAACCACCGGCGGAGGCAAGGCTACAAAGCACCAAGGTCGCCGCCACGTAAACGGCGGCGCGTTGCCGTTGACCGGTACGCAGAAGGATGGCCGTCTCGAGGATGAAGGTGCTGAAGGTGGTCAAGGCGCCGCAGAAGCCCGCCCCGAGGAGGGCATGCAGGGCGGCCGTTTCCGGTGCGGCCATTCCATGAAGGCAGGGGAGCAGAAAACTGCCGGCGATGTTCACCAACAAGGTCGCGAGGGGGAAGTCTGTCTGCAGCAAGCGGCCGGCGAGGGCGCGGGCGAGGGCGCCGCCGGCCCCGCCAAGGGCAATGCCGCCGAGCTCCACCCAGCTCATCGGTCTGCCTCCCTGCCCGGCTCCGGCACTTCGAGGCGGC
>JAAAOD010000139.1 GCA_009908535.1 Verrucomicrobiota bacterium | reverse complement strand
GACGGCCCTTGTCGCCGAAGGGCTGCTGCGCGAGCGCCTCAGCGCGGTGCGGGAAGCGGCCGAGGAATCGACCGCCGCCCAGGAACTGGCGGAGGAACGCTACGACCGCGGCCTCGTCGACATCATCACCGTCCTCGAGGCGCAGCGCCGGGCCTTCACCGCCCGCAGCAGCGCCATCGCGGTACAGAACCAGCTCCTTCAGAACCGCCTGTCCCTGTATCTGTCCCTTGGCGGGGAGATTCGTTGAGAGGGAGCGCGAGGATGGGTTGGTTGTTCTGTATGAAAGCAGGGGAATATGGTGTAGCCGAAGTCGTGAGCACCTGTGTCTTAGTCAAGCGGGAAACGGCTGGTTTTTCAAAAGTCGTCGGCCTTCGCCTGGCGGACCGTTGGTCGTCGAAGACGGGCCGAAGGCCTGGGGCCATACCAGCCCGGCCCGAAGAATCGCGAAGCGATGCGCAGGGCCGGGTAAACGTTCCTGAACTGAACGAATATTCAGGGCTGAAAGCCCGCCAACATGGTTCCGGGCTTTCAGCCCTTTTTTATCGAAGCTCCCACCGCGTACCCCAGCCCTCCGGCCCGCCAAGCGGGCCTCCGGACTGGGCTGGTATGGAGTCCGGCCTTCAGCCGGACACAACGCCCACGACGGCCAAATAGCCAAAATCTTACGACTTCGGCTACATTTTGAATCATGAAGAAATTGCTTGCTCTCCTACGTCTGCTGCTGCCGGTGGGTATTCTTGCCGCCGGGTTCGGGCTGATCGTGCTGCTGGTGGTGACGAAGCCGCAGGCTGAACGGCGCGCGCCGCCGGAGATCGTGCCGAAGGTGGAGACGACCGTTTTGCAGCCGGAACCGTACACCGTGGAGATCGAGACGCAGGGAACGGTCCGGGCGCGGACCCAGAGCACCCTCATCCCGGAGGTTTCCGGCAAGGTGGTGGAGGTGGCCCCGCGCTTTCGCGAGGGCGGCTTTTTCTCCAGGGGCGACCGGCTGCTGCAGATCGATGACAGCGACTACGCGGCGGCGGTGACCCTCGCGGAGGCGGACGTGGCGGAGGCAAGGCTCCGGCTCGCCGAGGAGGAGGCGCAGAACCGCCAGGCACAGGAAGACTGGCAGCGCCTCGGCAAGGACGGGGCGCCGAACGATCTCGTCCTGCGGCGTCCGCAACTGGCGGTGGCGCGCGCCAACCTCGCGGCGGCGGAAGCCCAGTTGACGCAGGCCCGGCGCAACCTCGAACGCACGACCATCCGCGCACCCTATGACGGGCGCGTGCTGCGCAAGGACGTCGACGTCGGCCAGGTCGTCAGCCCCGGAACGACTCTCGCCACCGTCTACGCGGTCGATTACGCGGAACTGCGGCTGCCGCTGACGACGGCGGAGTACGATCTGCTCGACCTGCCCCTGCCGCGGCGTGGGGCCTCTGCGGTATCCACTGAGGCGCACCGGCAGATTCCGGTCCTTTTGAAAACCCGTTTCGGGCAGCGTGAAGTGACATGGGAGGGCCGGATCGTCCGCGTCGAAGGCGCGATCGACACCGGCAGCCGCCAAGTGCACGTCATCGCGCAAGTCGACGATCCCTACGGTACCGAGCACGAGGAACCGCTGAAGGTCGGCCTGTTCGTGGAGGCGGTCATTGAAGGCCGGACCTTCGAGGACGTTTACCGCCTGCCGCGCACCGCCCTGCGCGAAGGCAAGTACGTTCTCACCCTCACGGAGAACAACCGGCTTCATCGCGTCGCGGTGGATCCGCTCTGGACGACCGCGAAGGAGGTGGTCTTCCACGATCGGGAAATCGAACCGGGAACCCGAGCGTCGCTGACCCAGCTCGCCCTTGCCGTTGACGGCATGGAAGTGCGGCCGATGACAAAGGCGGGAGGGGAGGCTGCCCCGGCCAAGCCCGACGAGGAAGGCGTGGCCCTGCGTAAGGACGAAGAACCGCCGGCGTCATGATCGCGTGGTTTGCCAGAAACCGGGTCGCCGCGAACCTGCTCATGGCGGCGGTGTGCGTCTTCGGGATCACCTCCGCCTTCAACCGGCTGACCCTTGAGGTCTTTCCGAGCGTGGAGGCGGATGTCGTCAACACGACCGTTGCCTACCCCGGCGCCACCCCGACGGAGGTGGAGGAGGCCGTCGGGATCCGTATCGAGGAGGCGATCCAGGACCTCGAGGCGGTGGACCGGATCATCACGAACGCCCGCGAAGGCAGCGTCACCATCACCGCCGAGGTCCGCCGCAGGTACGATCCGCGCGAGCTGCTCGACGACATCAAGAATCGCGTCGATTCCATCAGTACCTTTCCGGAGGACATCGAGCGCCCTGTCGTGGAGCAGCCAGCGCTCTCCGAACGCGTCCTCAACATCGTCCTTTCCGGGCCGCTGACGGAGAAGGACCTGAAAAGCCTCGGCGAGCGCGTGCGCGACGAGATCACGAACCTGCCGGGCGTGACCCAGGTGGGCCTGCGCGGGGCCCGTCCCTACGAGATTTCCATCGAAGTAGCGGAAAACACACTACAGGCCTACGGGCTGACCCTCGCCGACGTGGCGCGGGCGATCCGCGATTCCTCACTCGACCTCTCCGCCGGCCGCATCCGCACGGACGGCGGGGACATTCTCCTGCGCACGGACGAACAGGCCTACGTGCAGGAGGAATTTGAGAACATCGTCGTCCTCACGCAGGAGGACGGCACGCGGCTCACGCTCAAGGACCTCGCCAGCGTCGACGACGGCTTCGACGAGAACGTCATTTATTCCGAGTTCAACGGGAACCGCGCCGTCATGGTGGACGTCTTCCGCGTCGGCGACCAGGACGTCATTACGATCGCGCGGACGGTGAAGGCCTACCTCGAGCGCTCGCGCAGCCGCCTGCCCGACGGCGTGGAGCTGACGGTCTGGAACGACTGGTCGGAGACGATCAAGGACCGTCTCGACACGTTGACGGGAAGCCTGCTCTGGGGAGGGCTGCTCGTCTTCCTCATCCTCGCGCTGTTTCTGCGCTTCTCCGTGGCCATCTTCGTCGCCCTCGGCGTGCCGGTCAGCTTCCTTGGCGGCCTCGCCCTGATGCCGTTTCTGGACATCTCCCTCAACCTGCTCTCCATGTTCGCCTTCATCATGGTGCTGGGGATCGTTGTCGATGACGCCATCGTGACGGGGGAAAACATTTTTACCCACCTCCGCCGTGGCGGCGACCCGACGGAGGCGGCCATCCGCGGCACGCACGAAGTGCACGTGCCGGTGACCTTCGGTGTCATCACCACGATGATTGCCTTCGTCCCGCTGATGCTGCTGCCGGGCCGGCGCGGGGAATTCTTTTCCATCATCGCAATGATCGTCATCGCCGTGCTGGCGTTTTCGCTCGTGCAATCGAAGCTGGTCCTGCCCTCGCACATGAGCCTGCTGGGCGGACTCGGCAACAAGCGGCGGCGCCTCAACCCGGCCCAGCGTCTACAGGGCTGCTTCGCCGATGGCCTTGAGTGGGGGGTGCGGCGTATCTACCGGCCCTGCCTGCATGTTGCCATTAAATACCGCTACAGCACCGTGGCGGTCTTTATCGTCATTTTCATGCTCATGCTGGCGCTGATGGGCACGGGGCGGCTCCAGTTCTTCTTCTTTCCACGGGTGGAGAGCGACAGCGTGACGGTGCGCCTCGACATGCCCATCGGGACGCCCGTGGAGGTCACGGAGCGCTACATCAAGCGGATCGCCGAAGCCGGCGAGACTACACAGGTGGAATTTAACGAGCGCTTCGGCGAGGGTACGGTGCGCAACCTGCTCATGACCGTCGGTGGGCAGCCCTTCGGCAGCCGGCGCTTTGGAGGAGCAAGCGGGCAGAGCCACCTCGGGGAGGTCATCCTCGAGCTCGCACCCGGGGAGACGCGGGATCCGCGCGTCTCCGCTTACAGCGTCTCCCGTTCATGGCGTGAAAAGGTCGGCCCGGTGCCGGGCGGTGAGGTGCAATACCGCTTCTCCCGGACGGGTTCGGGCGAACCCATCGACGTACAACTGGCGGGCCCGGATTTCGACGTCCTTGAGGACCTTTCGCAGCAGATCCAGGACCGCCTCGCGACCTACCCCGGTGTGGTCGACATCGCCGATTCCTTTGAGGCCGGGAAGGACGAGTTGCGCCTGCGCCTGAAGCCGGCGGCGCGGAACCTGAATCTCACCACACAGGACCTTGCCCGCCAGGTGCGGCAGGCTTTTTTCGGGCTCGAAGCACAGCGCATTCAGCGTGGACGGGATGACGTGCGCGTGATGGTGCGCTATCCCCGCGAGGAACGCGAAAGCCTCGCCAACCTTGAGAAAATGTACATCCGCACGCCCGATGGGCGGCAGGTGCCCTTTGTCGAGGTGGCGGAGGCGGAGTGGGGGAAGAGCCTGCCCACGATCCGGCGTGTCGACCGCAACCGCACTCTCAACGTGCGCGCCGATATCGAGCGCGGGGTCGGCGATGTGGAAGCGGTCAAGGAGGACCTGCGCGCCAACTTCATGCCGCAGCTGCTCCTCACCCATCCGGAAGTCAGTTACAGCCTCGAGGGGGAGGCGCGGGAGCAGCGGGAGAGCTTCGCCAGCCTGCGCTACGGGGTGCTCCTTGTCCTCTTCGGCATCTACACCATGCTGGCGATTGTTTTCCGTTCCTACACGCAGCCCTTCATCATCATGCTGATCATTCCCTTCAGCGTCATCGGAGCCATCGCCTTCCATGCCCTCCGCGGGGACACCCTCAGCATCATGTCCATTCTCGGCATGCTCGCCCTTGTCGGGGTGGTGGTGAACGACAGCCTCGTCCTTGTCGACTACGTGAACCAGAAGCGCAAGCGCGGGGCGAGTCTGCTTGCCGCTGTCTCGCGGGCCGGAGTGGCACGCTTCCGACCCATCCTGCTGACCTCCCTCACCACCATTGCGGGCCTGACCCCGCTGTTGCTGGAGAAGAGCCGCCAGGCGCAGTGGCTCATACCAATGGCGGTTTCCCTCGCCGGCGGGATCGCTTTCGCCACCGTCCTGACCCTGTTTCTCGTCCCGATGATGTATTTAATCTTTGAGGACATCAACCGTGCCCGCCGACGCTTCACGAGGTGGTGGCTGAAGGGCTTCGTGCGGCCGCGGGAAGCGGCGGCGAAGTAAGCCCGCGCGCGGCCCGCTTCAGAGGCGTTCCTCGAAAAAGCGGTGCAGGATGCGGTGAAACTGATCCCCGATCTCCTCCCATGTGTACCGGGCAGAGGCCGTTTCCAGCCCCCGATCCTCGATGTACCTGCGCAGGGCGGGATTCTTCAACAGACGGATGATTTCCCGGGCAATGGCCTCAGGCCGGTCGGCGAGGAGGATATCGCGGTCGTGGACAAGGCTCATTCCACGCACGCCACAGGAGGTGGAGACCACCGGGGTGCGCATGGCAAGCGATTCGACCACTTTCATACGGGTCCCCCCGCCGATGCGCCGCGGAATCACCTGCAACCATGCCGACTGGTAGTAGGGGCGGAGGTCCTTCACTTCTCCGACAAAGCGTACGCCCTTCTGGGCGGCGGCCTTGCGGACTTCCGGGTGGGCGTTGCGACCGACAATGATCAGGGTCGCGCCCGGGGACTCGGCAAGCACGCGGGGATGGATGTCCCGGAGATAGAAGCCGAGGGCGTCACGGTTCGCGGTGTGGTCGAGAGCACCGCAGAAGAGGAAGGTGGGTTTGGTGGTGATGGCCCGGGGCCACTCTGTGTGGTTGAAGTACTGCCGGTTGAAGCCGCTGGGGAGAACGGCGATCCGGGTGTCGTCGCCAAGGTGTTTGCGTAGGAAGATTTTCTCATCGGGTCCGCAGACCAGCTCCCCGCTCAGGCGCTGATAAACTCTCCGTTCAAGCCGCGCGGTCTTGGCAAGGTAATCCCGCCGGAGAAGGCGGCGAGGCCAGGAAAGCTCCCCTGAGTGGACCTGCTCGACAAGTTCCATCCAGTCGATCTGGCTGCGCTCCATGACGCGGAACTTGATCTTCGGAAAGGCTTCTTCAATGGCCGGGGAGAGGAAAAGCTCACTGAAGAGAATGCCTTCGTACTTATGGCCGGAGGCGAAAGAGCGCATCGCCCGGATATGTTCCCTTCTTTTCCAGCGCAGGGCCATCGGGGGCAGGGGGTCGACAAGGCGCCTTGGAATAATCCGCGGCCAGGGGGGAGTCTGGATCGGCTGGACGTGAAAACGCCGGCAGAAGGGGGTGAAGCGCCCGGCTACCTCCCCTCCGCTGCTCTTTTCCGTAAAACAGAAAACATCGATGGGGAGACGGTCGCCGAGGGCTTCCAAAAGGTGGTAGATGCGGCGCTCAAGCCCACTGCCCAGGGGCCAGGGAATGGAAGGCAGGATGATGAGCAGGGGACCCTTCATGAATTACGTCAGAAAAGCGCCGGGGGCAAGGCAGGCTGGTCTGGCGTTTGTTCCCGGGCAGACTTTTCAAACACGACCATAACTCTGCCCATAGCAAAGGAATGACGCGTGGACAAGCCTCTTATGAAGCGGTGCCGGAAAGGAGCTGTTGCCGGAAACTCTCCTTGACCGGATTGTCTCCCAGCCAGATGGAGAAATAGGCGGACGCGAAGTCGGCGCCCTCGATGGTGACGAGGTCCTCACCGTTCAGGGCGAGGGTCGTTCCTTTTCCGGGAGCATAGGTGAGCGCGTAGCTGTCGCCCTTTTCGACGTCCTCATAGGCCGCGTTCAGCCGTGCAAGCCGTTCCGACAACTCTTCGTAGGTACGCTCCCCGACATTGCGGCGAACAAATTCGTTGCCACTCTTCCGGAACTGTCCGGCCGTGATGCCGCGGTTGTAGACAAGAACGAGGCGCTTGGCGACGTCATCAAGGGCTCCCGCCTCCAGACGATCGGCGTCCTGGTAGTAGGCGCCGTCATAGACCTTGAAAAACATCCACTTGAAGGTACCGGTGCCGACGCGTTCAAGCCGCTCACCTTTACCTTCGACCGCTCCCGGAAAAGGCGGTTCCGCCGCCCAGGCCGGCCCGGCGGCGAAAAGGATAAGCAGGCCCAATGGGAAATATGCGAAAAGTCGCTTTGCGCTCATGCAACAAAGTCCCCATTTAAAGGTGC
>JAAAOD010000080.1 GCA_009908535.1 Verrucomicrobiota bacterium | reverse complement strand
TGGAGTCCCGGGTCGCCGCAGATATGCGTCCCTTCGGCGATCTTTGTGAGGAGTTCGCCGGCGTTTTTCTTTTCACACCGGGCCCCGTCGGTGACGCGGCGGGTCCACCACTCCGCGTCGCTGCGCGCGGCGTTCATGAAGTCGTCGGAGACGCGGATGCTGAGGTTTTCGTTCTGGAACTTGATGGAACCGTAGGCCTCGCCGTTGAAGGAGGGATCAAAGCCCTCCTCGATGAGGGCCCACGCCTTGCGCTCCTCGGTCTTTTTCGCGTCGATGAACTCCTCGATGTCGGGATGCCAGTCCTTGAGGGTGTTCATCTTCGCCGCACGCCGCGTCTTCCCTCCGCTTTTCACCACTCCAGCGACGGAATCGTAGACGGCGAGGAAGCTCAGCGGTCCGCTGGGGCGGCCGCCACCGGAGAGCTTTTCCCGCGTCGAGCGGATGGAGGACAGGTCCGTGCCGCTGCCGCTGCCGAACTTGAAGAGCATCGCCTCCGCTTCCGCCAGCCCCATGATCGACTCGAGGTCGTCCTCCACGTGCTGGATGAAACAGGCCGAACACTGTGGATACTGGTACTGGTTGGGGGCCCGGCGGACGCCCTCTTCCTGAGGGTCCCAGTAATAATTCCCCTTCGCCGAGTCCTTCCCCACCCCGTAGCTCTGAAAGAGACCGAGGTTGAACCACACCGGCGAGTTGAAAGCGCCCATCTGGTTCACGAGCAGGTAGGTCAGGTCCTCCTCGAAAATGCGCGCCTCCGTCGGCGTCTGGAAATACCCGTCCTCGAGCCCCCATGCGGCGAGGGTCTTCGCGACGCGGTCCACGAGCTGGCGGAAGGAATGTTCGCGGCCCCCTTCGCTCGGGTCACCCTTTGTCTCCGGGTCCCCGTAAAAGTACTTCGAGGCGAGAATCTTCGTTGCCAGCTCGGAGAAGGCCTTCGGAACCTCGATGTTGTCCTGGCGGAAAATTACCTTCCCCGTTTCGTCCATGATGGCCGCGGAACGCTCCTCCCACTCCACTTCCATGTAGGGGTGGCGGTCGGGATGGGCGAAACGGTGTTCCGGGCACAAAGGACCGGCAGGGGCCGTCTGGCCGCCGGAGGAGGTGGAGGCATCGGACGAGGACGAGGCGGCGTTTCTCATAGCTTGCAACAGGGCAGAGGGTTAGAGAGGAAAGGGAAATGTGGATAAGCTGGGAAAAGTTTGTTGATAATGTGTTAACAATATCTGGGGGTTGGAAGCGAAGCAACCCACAACATCTAGTGGGCAAAAACAGTAACAAGCGGCCCTTTGGCCTGAAAAGCGCATTTTTCCGGAAATCCGGAAAATTAACTCCCGGCCATCAGCGGATAAGTTATCCTTATGCCTGGCCTCTTATCGTCCCGCGAGCAGGGCGGTTATCCAGCGCCGGTGCGGGCCGGAGAGGGAGACCGAGGCAAGCCCGGGCAACGGGACCTTCCGGACGCCGGGGCGGCGGAGGACTTCGCGGACCATGGGATGGGATGCCGGGAGCGCGTGGATTTCCTCGCGGATGGATTCAGAACTGATGCCGCGGGTGCGGGTGAGGACGGGTTTGCCGACTGGCCGTTCGGGCAGCTCGGGCAGTTCCGCGAGCCCGGCGAGCCGGGAAGCGTCGGCCGGGTATTCCTCGAGGAGGAGGGTCTCCTCGCGGACGAGAAAGAGGCGGGCGACGGTGCGGCGGCGGGTCGATTTACGCTGGAGGCGGGGGAGGGACTCGGCCTGCCCGGCGGCGTAACCTTCGCAGAAGTCGCGGACGGGACAGAGGAGGCAATCCGGGCGGTGCTTGCGGCAGGTGGTAGCGCCGAGTTCCATGAGGGCCTCATTGAAGGCTCCCGGACGATCCGGATCGATCAACCCGCGGGCGAGGGGCAGGAAGCGGCGGCGGGCGGCATCGGCGGAAGCCAATTCGGTAGCGTCGTTTTCCAGGCGCGCGAAAACGCGGACGACATTGCCGTCGATAACCGGTTCGGGGAGTCCCTGGGCGATGCTGCCGATGGCAGCGGCGGTGTAGGGCCCGATGCCCGGCAGGCGCCGCCAGCCGGCGATGTCCTCTGGTACGCCTTCCCTGACGATGGCCCTCGCAAGCCGGTGCAGGTTGCGGGCCCTCGAGTAGTAGCCGAGGCCCTCCCACTCCTTGAGAACCGCTTCCTCGCTGGCGGCGGCGAGGGCGGCGAAGTCGGGGAAGCGCTCCAGCCAGCGTTCAAAGTAGGGAAGGACCGTTTCCACGCGCGTCTGCTGCAGCATGAATTCCGAAAGAACGGTCTTGTACAGGCCGGGTTCGGTGCGCCACGGAAGGGAACGCCGGTGCCGGTCGAACCAGGTAAGGAGTCGTTGACGGAAAGAGCGGGTTTCCCCTCGCATGAGGGATGCAAAAAGCTACAGTGGCGGACGCTTCCAATAAAAAAGGATGAAGAGGAAAAAAAAGCAGGAGGACGAGGACCCGAAAAAGAGGACACTCTACACGGTGAAGCTGGACGATGGGCAGCTGCAGAAGCTGGAGGAAATCTGCGACCGCCGGGTCTACGGATGGTACAACGTCGACCATAGCCTTTTCGCCTTCAAGGCCCCCATGGAGAAGGTCAACCTTGTCGCCTACAAGAGCGGCAAAGTGGTCATCCAGGGGAAGGGGACAGAGGAATTCGTGCGCGATGTCCTCGAGGCGGAGGTGACCGGCGAGCCGCGCCTCGGGTACGACGAGGTCCATCACCCTGAATGGTTTGAACCGCACGCCGGAGTGGACGAGGCCGGCAAGGGCGATTTTTTCGGTCCGCTGGTCTCCTGCTGCGTTATTGCCGACGGCGACATGGTCCGGCAATGGCAGGCGGAAGGGGTCAAGGATTCGAAAAGTTTGACCGACGGCACCATCCTGCGCCTCGAAAAAACCATCCGCGGCACCAAAGGCGTCGTCGTCAAGCGCATGACGAGCGGCATGCCGCGCTACAATGAGATGATGAGCAAACCGGGAGCGAATCTGAACCAGCTGCTGGCGTGGTTTCACGCGCGTACCATCGGCGCGGCCCTGCAGGAACGGACTGTGGAGTGGGGCATGCTCGACCAGTTCAGCAAGACGCCCCTGACCCAGCGCCAGTTGAAGCGCGACGGCATTGAGTTCGACCTGCGCATGCGGACCCGGGCGGAGGAAGACCCCGTCGTCGCCGCCGCCTCCATCTGCGCGCGGGCGGAATTTGTCCGCCGCCTGCAGGCCCTCAGCAAAGAGGCCGGGGTGGAACTGAAGAAGGGCGCGGGCAGGCCGGTCAAGGAACAGGCGCAGCAGCTCGTGGAGAACCTCGGGGCGCACCGCCTGAAGGATTTTGCCAAGGTCCATTTCAAAACCGCCTATGAGGTCCTCGGCCTTCCGGTTCCCGAAAAGCCGGTCTGGCGGCGGTAGGAAGGCACGGCTCGCCATGCCACGTACTCCGGCCAGTTTTGATCGGCAGCGACTGCACGAGGGATGCGAGGCCCTTATCGGGGTCGACGAGGTCGGGCGCGGCGCCCTCGCCGGCCCGGTGGTCGCGGCGGCGGTACGGTTGGAAACGGCCTTCTACCGCGATGCGGCGGTGCGGCGCCATGTCCGCAAGGTAAAGGATTCAAAGCAACTTTCCTCCAAGCAGCGCCGGGGGGTCGTGGAAAGCTACCGCGAGATTATGGCGGCGGGGTTCATGCGCGTCGCTTACGGAGCAGCCGACGTCGCCGAGATCGAGCGCCACAATATTGTCGGAGCGACCCGCCTTGCCATGGCGCGGGCGGTGGGAGACCTGATGCCCGGGGCAGGGGAACCGCTCCGGAACGCGGCCGCTGACGGCCGCCGCGTCCATGTTCTTATCGACGGGCGTCCGCTGCGCGGCTTTGTCTGCGAACACGAGGCGGTCGTCGGGGGCGACGCGCGTTCGCTGGTCATCGCCCTTGCCTCCATCCATGCGAAAGAATGGCGCGATGCCCTCCTCCTCGGACTGGACGAGAGGTATCCCGGCTACGGGTTCGCCCGCCACAAGGGCTACGGGACCGCGGAACACCGCGCCGCCATCAAGCGGATGGGGCCTTGCTGCCTGCACCGACCACGCTTTCTGACGAAGCTGCTGGATGGCCTTTCCACCGCAAAAAAGGAGAGCCAGGGCTCGCTTTTTTCCGCCACCGAATCTACAGCGGGTGGATGATGTCGCGACCAGAACGCATACGACTCGGGGTCAATATCGACCACTGTGCGACGCTCCGCATGGCCCGTTACCGTGGCTATCCGCGCCTGCGCGGGGAGATGGTCGAACCGGATCCTGTCGCCCTTGCCCTCGAGGCGGAACGTGCCGGTGCCGACGGTATTACCGTGCACCCGCGCGAGGACGGGCGCCATATCCAGCAGGAAGATGTGCGCGAGCTGCGTGGGACGCTGCAGATTCCTCTCAATATGGAGATGGCGGTCACGCCCGCCATGGTGGCTTTTGCCCGGGAAATCCAGCCTCACACCGTCTGCATGGTCCCGGAAAAGCGCGCGGAGGTGACGACCGAGGGCGGGCTCGATGTCGCGGGACAGTACGACGCCGTCGCCGGGGCAGTGAAGGCCCTCGCCGCCGACGGGATCCACAGCAGCCTCTTCATCGATCCGGAAAAGAACCAGGTCGAGGCGGCGGCACGGGCGGACGCCGCCTTTGTCGAGTTGCACACGGGCGCGTATGCGAATTCCTACTACACGGAGGAGGGGGAGGAGGAAAAAGAGCGCCTTGTCCGGGCCCTTCTCCATGCCCGCGAACTCGGCCTCAAGGTCAATATGGGCCACGGTATCAATTACGTGAACGTGCGCCCGCTCAGCTTTCTCGGAGGGATTTACGAGATGAACATCGGCCACAGTATCCTTTCCCGCGCCCTCTTTTGCGGAATCCGGGAAGCGGTGCGGGAAATGGCCCTGCGCATGAACGGGGAGCCCGCCTGAATGGAGGTTTCCCTACCGGAAGGCGGCCTCGTCCGCGGCATCGGCACCGACCTCGTCGAGTGCGAGCGCATCGCGCGGGTCTACGAGCGGCAGCAGGATCGCTTTCTCAAGCGGGTCTTCACCGAGGAGGAACGCGCCTACTGCCTCGGAATGAAGGACCCCGTGCCGCATCTCGCCGCCCGCTTTGCGGCCAAGGAGGCGGTTTCCAAGTGTTTCACGACCGGGATCGGCGAGCGCGTCGGCTGGCGCTCGGTCGAGGTGGTGCACGGGGAACGTGGCCAGCCCCTGGTGCGCCTTGACGAGGCCGCACGGAATTTCCTTGCCGCCCTTCGAGGGGATGAGATTTTGCTTTCCCTTTCGCATACCCGATCGCACGCTATGGCCTGTGCCGTCCTCGTCCGCCGGGCCTCCTGATTATGAAGCGGCCAATTACTTTCCCCATTTTCCATCCAAGCGAAGCCCGTTCCTTTGAAGAATCGCGCCTGGAGGGCGATCCCCAACGGACCCTTGCAGCCATGAAAGCCGCCGGGTGCGCGATCGGGGCTTCGCTTCGGCGCGATTATCTCGAATTCGGCCCCTGGCCGGAACAGCCGCGGATCCTTGTTATCGCCGGCAAGGGCCACAACACCGGGGACGCCCTCGTCGCCTGCAAGCGGCTCGGTGTGGACCTGCCCGGCCTGCGCGTGACGCTGCTGCTGACCACCGGACGGGAGAACTGGAGCGAGCTCACCGCAGCTTGTGGCAAAGAACTGGAAGAGGCCCTCGGTGACCGTCTCGATTCCACCTCTCTCGAGCAATGGACGAACGGTGACCTGACCGCCGTGGATTTCGATGTCGTGATCGACGGCCTCTACGGCCTCGGCTTCAAGCCGCCGCTGCCGGACGCGGTTGCCGCGCTCTTTGACGCCTTTCGCGAAGCGGAAACGGCGCCGGTGCGCGTGGCTGTGGATGTTCCCAGCGGAGTGGGCGAGGAAACGAGCCCGCATTCGTTTCCCGCCGACCTGACGTACATTCCCGGCGTTGCCAAGGAAACGCTTTTCCGTCCCGAGGCCTTCGCCTTCGCCGGGCGCTGTCGCTTTCTCGAGATCGATCCTTTCCGGAGTCAGCCCGCCGCCGGGGACGGGCTGCAGCAGCAGTTGTGCGCGCCCCATGCCTACCGTGACCGCAAGCGGATGCGGCCCGCGCGCAGCGACAAGCGGACGTTCGGGCACGCCCTTGTCCTTGCCGGGTCACTACAAATGCCCGGGGCCGCCCTCATGGCGACCAAGGCCGCCCTGCAGGCCGGGGCAGGCCTTGTCACGACGCTGACCCCCGGCAATCTCGCCCCGCAGATCGCCGGGCACGCGCCCGAGGCGATGTGGAGACCGATGCACCTTTCCAAGGAGGGCGGGCTCGATGTCGATGCCGTACGCATCCTCTCGAAGCTCGCGGGCGATGCCCATTCGCTCCTCATCGGCCCCGGTCTCATCCTCGACCGCTCGACCCTCTTTACCATCTGCCGGATCGTCCGCGAGATCCCGCTGCCCCTCGTCCTCGACGCTTCCGCCCTCACGCAGGATGTCATGACTGCCGTGATTGCCCGCAGTGCGGCCGCCGGGCCGGTGGTGGTCACCCCTCACGAAGGGGAGTTCCTGCGTATGAACGCCTTCAAGGAGGACGCGGCCCGTCGCGAAAACGTGGCCATTTTCAGCGAGCGCTACTGCTGCGCGGTCGTCCTCAAAGGCCACCCGACTCTCATCGCGGAGGGCAGGCGCACCGCGATTTCCCCCTTCGGCGGTCCCGTCCTTGCGCGGGGCGGAACCGGCGACCTTCTCTCCGGAATCCTCGTCACCCTCCTCGGGCAGCATCCGGAAAACGCCTTTGAGGCAGCCCTCAAGGCCGTGACCTGGCATGCCGCCGCCGGCGACGCCCTTGCCCGCGACCGTGGTAGTTGCGGCGTCACGACAATGGAGATCCTCCCGTACCTCTCCGCTGTCCTGCGCGATGGCGTGGCATGGTAGCGAACGAGCGATAGCCGTTCGGGAAGGAATGTAGGGCCGGGCCCTACAGGTACTGGCTCCGGTCGAGGGAGCGGTACTGGATGGCCTCCATGAGGTGGGGCAGGGCGATGGTGTCCCTGCCGTCGAGGTCCGCGATGGTGCGGGCGACTTTGCGGATGCGGTCGTAGGCGCGGGCGGAGAGCTGGAGCTTGCGCATGGCCTGTTGCAGCTGTTCCCCGCAGGCCTCGTCG
>JAAAOD010000211.1 GCA_009908535.1 Verrucomicrobiota bacterium | reverse complement strand
GGTGAAGCGGGTCAGCTTGGTAATCTTCACGTTTTCGCGCCGCCCGTCCTTGCGCAACGCGCTCACCGTCTGGCCGTGGCGGACCTGCCCGGAAAGAATCCGCCCGATGGCGAGGCGGCCGACGAAATCGTCCCAGTCGATATTCGACACCAGCATGCGGAACGGCGCTTCCTCCGTCGCAGGGGGTTCGATGTGCTCCACGATCGTCTCGAACAACGCCTCCATGTCCTTGCGGTTTCCCTGCATGTCGCGGTCCGCCCAGCCGTTTTTCGCCGAGGCGTAAAGAAAAGGCGCGTTGAACTGGTCCTCGTTCGCCTCCAGATCGAGAAAAAGCTCGAGCACCTTGTCATGCACCCATCCCGGGCGCGCCGTCTCCCGGTCGACCTTGTTGATGACGCAGATCGTGCGCAGGTTGTGCGCGAGGGCCTTCTGCAGCACCCAGCGTGTCTGCGCCTGCGGCCCGCCCACGGCGTCGGTCAGCAGAAGGACGCCGTCGACCATCTGCATGACCCGTTCCACTTCCGCCCCGAAATCCGCGTGGCCGGGCGTGTCGACGATGTTGATCGTCGTCCCGCGCCAGTGGATGGCCGTGTTCTTCGCCTTGATCGTGATGCCCTTCTCCCGCTCGAGGTCCATGTTGTCCATGGCCCGCTCCGGGACTTCCTGGTTTTCCCGGAAGGTGCCCGACTGTCGCAGGAGGCAATCCACCAGCGTCGTCTTTCCGTGATCAACGTGCGCAATGATCGCAATGTTGCGGATCGAGCCCGCGGTGGTCGTTTTCGTGTCCATTGTGCTCATTTTCAATCCCCGCGGACAGGCGGTTTTCAACTGCACTCATCGGCGGCTTTGCGAGGAGGGTCAAGCGCCGAGGTTGCCCTCGGGCAGAAATCCGTCCCGCGGGAGCGCCCCCGCAATGTTCTCGGAACGGCTTCCGGAGGAGCAGCGGGAAAAGTCTCGGCGGCTGATCTTCCGAAAGCGTAGCGGAAATTCCACGACGAAGATAAAGGTGGGATGAAGCCGCGGAACGATCGCCCCCCGGAAGTAGCCGAACTCGTGAGAGGTTGGCTAAAGTCTAACGCCTTCGGCTACATGTCCTTCGCGGGCCGGAGGGCTGGGTTATGGAGTGGGCGCTTCCATAATAAAGGGCTGAAAGCCCGGAAGCTATTGGCGGGCTTTCAGCCCTTAATTTTCATTCAGGGACATTTACCCGGCCCTGCGCATCGCTTCGCGATACTTCGGGCCGGGCTGGTATGGCCTCTGGCCTTCGGCCCTTCTTCGCCGGCCAAGGGTCCGCCAGGCGAAGGCCGATGGCTTTTGAAAAATTAGCCCCTTCCCGCTTGACGAAGACACAGTTGCTTACGACTCCGGCGACCGGTCTCCCCTCCCTAATGTCCCTCCTGGGGAGATTCCTCCGGGGACTCGCCGCCCGATTCCATTTCCTTGAGGGCGTTTTCGGCGTCTGTTGCCTTGGCCCGGGCGCTGGCGGCTTTGCGGCGCAACTTTTCCATCTCTTCGGGGCATTTCTCGTCGGCTGCTTCGGCTTTGCCTTCCGTCTCCTCGGCCAGCTTGACCCATTTGTCCCGACGATCGCGCGCGGCGGCGAGGTCGGCGGCGGCGCCCTCCTCCGGTTCCGCGCCAAGGTCGATGTCCTCTCCGGCCGCGACCACGACGGCGGGCGGCAAGCGGGAAAGCAGACGGTCGGGATCGTCCACGAAAGGAAGGCTCATGGCCCCCCCGGCCCTGAAGCGGAAAGGCAGGAAAAGAAAACAAAGGTCACCCGCGGCCTCGACGAAGGAGCCCCCTTCGCGATCCGGCAGAATACAAATGGACGCCTCGATACGGGCCTCTTCAAGGAGGGAAGCCAGCTTCGTCTGCTGTTCTTCCCTGTCCATTTCCGTCGGAAAGGCCAGTAGCTGCAGCTCCGCTCCTTTCCATGCCTCCGCCCGTTTCATAAGATAGGCCAACAGCAGCATCATCCGCCCGGTGGCATCGTCGGACCAGAGGATGCCGAGGCGCTTCTTTTCCTCCTCGTCTTCCTCAAGGCGGGCCCATCCCTGCCGCGAGGCATGCAGCATGACGATATTCCCGCCGAGGCGATGGAGGGTGCGCAGCTGCTTCCCGAGAAGGACTTCGCGGAAACGCGCGGTCCCCGCGTTCTCCGGATCGCGCCAGTTCAACAGAACGGTGTTGGTTCGCAAGGGACCGATGCCGTGCGCCTGCAGGAGCGTGTGCACCGCGATGTTGGCGTCCCGCGTGGTCAGCACGAGGGAAAAGGCGGCGGGGTTGTGTTCGCGCAGATCCTTCGAAAGGGCGGCTTCGGCCTCCTTTTTCCTTTTTGAAAGGAGGAGATCCTTGCCTTCCAGCAGCTGCACCGCCGTCGTCAGGCCGCTTCCGCCTTCCAACCATGAGGCCAGCCGGAGCAATCGCGGCCGCCGGTCCGGATCCTCGGCGAAGGCGAGAATCTGCGGCCGCCAGTCGCGAGGGTGCTGGGGCGCTTCCGCCGCCGCGAGCAGGTTTTCCCGGACGCGCTGCAGGTGATGTCCGCGCCGGCTGTCCGCCCAGCGGGCCGGATCCGCCGTACGACGCAGGTATTGCATGATCGCGAAAAGGAGCGAAATGGCCACAATCCCCGCGGTCGGATCGATGATCAGCATGACGAGAAGGCAGGCCGCGAAACCGAGCAGGCTGAGGCGCTTGTCGAACCATTTGAAGCTTGGCCGGAAGGAGGGGCTGGCCGTCCGCGCCTCGTAAAAGGTGGCGTAGTTCAGCAGTCCGTACGTGATGAGGAAGAACATTGTCACCACCGGCGCGATCAGGTTCAGGTTCCCGAGAAAAATGGTCAGAAAGGCGATGCCCGCCGCCACGGCGACCGCACGGCGCGGATTTCCGGTCGGCCCCGCCCCCTTGGCAAAGGGATGCAGAAAGGGAAAGATGCGGTCGGCGGCAAGCGATTGCAGGATGCGCGGCGCGCCGAGAAAGGAGGCCATGGCCGAGGACAGGGTCGCCGCGATCACCCCGGCGTCGATCAGCCAGCCATAGCGCGCGAGCCGGTTCATGGCGTCGAAGTCCGCCGCCAGCTCGGCGTTCGGCAGCGCGCCCGCGAAAAGGACGACGGCCCCGAAGTAGACGAGAATGGAAACCCCCACGGCCAGAAAAGTTCCCAACGGCAGGCTTTTTCCGGGATTCTTCAGGTCTCCCGACATGCTCACCCCGGCCGTAAAACCGGTCACGGCCGGGAAAAACAAAGCGAAGAGAACCCAGAAGGACGGCCCTTCTCCGGGTGCGGTCCAGTTGGCAGCGAGAGTCTGCGTATTCCACTGGTCGATACCGCCCGCAAAAAAAGAGCCCAGTGCCGCCACCAGCAGGACCATCACGACATACTGGAACCGGTTCGCCCAGTCCGCGCCCAGCCAGGCCAGAACAAAGAGAAAAGCCACTGCCGCCGCCGCGATGACCCGCGGCGAAACCGCCCTTTCGGCAAGGAAACCCGAGGCCGCCAGCACCTCGCCGAAACCGATGCAGTAAAAGGCGATGGACACCGCCTGCGCGAGGAAAAGGACCACCCCGATGGCGCCGCCGAACTCGAGTCCCAGCGTACGTGAAATCAAATAATAATGCCCTCCGCCCTTCACTTTCAGGTTCGTCGCGATCGCCGAAAGGGAAACGCTCGTCAGCACCGCGATGACATTGGCGATCCCCAGAATAATCAGCGCTTTTCCAAGGCCCGCGCTCCCTACGACGTAGCCCGTGCGCAGAAAGAGAATGATTCCCAGAATGGTCAGGACGCTCGGCGTGAAGACCCCGGCAAAGGTACCGAGGGTGTGCCTTTGATCATTTCCCTTGTTCCTGCCTTTTCTTCCCATGGATCTGCATCCTATCCGCGGGGTATCCGTTGTCAGGACAAGATTTCCCATATTTCGGGCTCGCTACGGCCGCACCTCAGAACTTCCACACTCCGCTAGCCAGAGGCCCCACGTGTCGTCCGCCTCCTTCCACGGCTCGTCAAAGGCGGCGAAGTAGAACATGGCCGCGGGACGCGTAAAGCCATCGCCGGGGGAATCCCCTTCGTCCCCGTAAGCCCATCCCTGCCTGCGCGCGTAGTACATTTCCTGCCTGTCAACTCCGGCCAGCACCCCGGCGAAATCCTGTTCCGGGGCCTCCTCAAGGACCGCGCTCGGCACACTCTGCCAGCCGGTCTCTCCGATGACGACGGGAATGGCGAGGCCACCCGCGTCGAGAGCTTCCCGCACAACGCGGTAATTCTTCTTCGCGTAGGCGACCGCCGCGTCGATGATGGCCTCCGCTCGCTCTTCCGCCGGAACAAAGGACCAGTTCACAAGGGTCTCGTTCCCCGCGCTCACCGCCATCACAACCTCCGAATGGGCGTTCGCCAGCTCGACCGCCGCCTCCACTTCCCCGCCCGTATTCACTTCCGCATACGCCGCACCCAGATCTCCTCCGGGGCTTCCCGGATCTCCTCCAGCGGCGCCGCCTCCCCCGGATCCGGTCACGGTCGCAGGGAAGCTTCTTCCTCCTCCGCGCAGCCGCCCATGCCAAGAGCCAGCAGCAGCCCCGTCCCCGTCACCTTTCCCAGTCGTCCAAGCGGGTTTCCTTCCCTCATCTCACCCGCCTTTCTCCCGCTCCTTTCCACCAAGGCGTCAAGCGATTATGCATAATTGCAAATAAGCTACCCCTTCCCGGAGGGGGAGCGGAGGAGGCTTCGATTCCGGGATCGACAAGCCGTCCCGGTTTTTCCATTGTGCGCCCGACCGCTAAGGCGGTCCTTTGCCCCCCGTACACCAAAACCATCCAACCAAGGAGGCAATATGCTCGCAAAACTCGTCGTCGGTTCCCTCAACGCAATCCTGAACGTAGTCGGCTGGCTGGTTCTCCTTATCGCGACCATCGGAGGCTTGGTCGCGGGCCTGGAGGGGGGCTTTCTCATGGGCGTTCTCGGCATGCTGCTGGGCTTCGCCTTCGGCTTCATCTGGGTGACGGTCGTTCTCGGGCTGCTGTTCCTGCTCCTCGACATCAAGAAGGACCTCTCCGAATTGAACAAGACGGCGGCCCAAATCCGCGACAAGTAAGGAAATGGTTCCGCCGCCGCGAGGCAACCTCCGGCGGCGGAATTTTGTTGCTGCTTATAAGAATGGTTTATTGGCTCGTTCCGAACGGCGGGCACGTCCCCCTGAAGCGCAACTCCAACCCCCAAAATGCATGAATCTGGCGACCTCCTACCTCGGCCTCGAATTACCCCACCCGCTTATCGTCGGCTCCAGTCCGCTGGCGAATGACGAGGATCTTTTGCGGACGACCGCGCAAGCGGGCGCGGCGGCGATCGTCGTACACTCGCTCTTCCAGGAGCAGATTCTGCGCGAGGAAAGAGACGCGGTCGATTTCGAGGAATCGATGGGGATCTATTCCCCGGAGGCGCTAAGTTTTTTCCCGAAAACGGAGGCCTACTACAACCAGCCGGATGAGTACCTTCGGAAAATCAAAACCATCAAGGAGTCGGTCGACATCCCGGTGATCGGCTCCCTCAACGGCACGACCCCGGGCAACTGGCTTCGCTATGCGGGTTTGATCGAGGAGGCGGGCGCGGACGCCCTTGAACTGACCATCTACACCATTCCGACCGATCCCACGGTGGACGGTGCGGCGGTCGAACAGATGGCGTACGACATGGTTGCCGAGGCGCGGAAAGCCCTGCGCATCCCGCTCACCGTGAAGATCGGGCCCGTCTATTCCTCGCTTCCCCATTTCGCTCGGAAACTCGACCAACTGGGCATCGACGGCCTCGTCCTCTTCAACCGCTTTTTCCACCCGGACATCGATGTCGAATCCCTGGAGGTCGAGCGACGGCTTGTGCTGACCCGGCCGACCGACCTTCTCTTCCGCCTGCGCTGGCTGGCCATTCTATCTGCCTGCGAACACCGCTACGATCTTGCCGTCAACGGCGGCGTCACCTCCGGCCTCGACGCGATCAAGGCCATCATGTGCGGGGCCGACGCCGTGCAGCTGGTCTCGGCATTATTGGCCAAGGGTCCCCAAAGACTGGCGGAAATCCGCGAGGAAATGAGCCGCTGGATGGAGGAAAATGGATACGAATCCCTGCGGCAGATGAAGGGGTCGATGGACCTCCGCCACTGCCCGGAGGCCTCCGCCTTCGAGCGGGCCAATTACGTGCACATCCTGCAGAACTGGGACCGCGATCCCAGCGCGATGCCGCGTGCCTGAATCAATAAGCAGAGTTCATAGGCGAAATTTTCTTGTCGCCTAAAAGAATGGCTTATAGCTTTCAATAGGAGTTACCCCTGTAACTTTCACAAAACCTTCGTCCTCAACAGAAAAGACAAGGTAATGGAAAGAAGAAAGTTTATTTGTATGGCAATGGGCGGCGCGGTCCTCAGCTACGGTGGCTGGCGTCTCGCCCGGAATTCGGATTGGCTGGAAGGGATTGGTCCCGGCGGCCACGGCCACCTGAAAAAGGTCAGCCGTTCCTGCCGCGCCCTCGGCACCGATGTTCACCTGACCGTTTTCCACGAAGACGCCCGCACGGCCGAAAAAGCTCTTTCCGCGGCCTTCACGGAAATTGACCGGGTGGAGGACCTCATGAGCCTTTATCGTGCGGACAGCCAGCTTTCCCGCCTCAACCGCAACGGAAGCCTCACCGCGCCCGACCCCGACCTCGTCCGCATCCTGCAGACAGCTTCCCGCCTCTCGGCGCGCACCGGCGGGGCCTTTGATGTCACCGTCCAGCCGCTCTGGCGCCTGTATGCCCGCAGGGACAAGGCCGGTGCGCTTCCCGACGGGGAGGACCTGAGCAGGACCCGGGCAAAAGTGGACTGGCGGAAGCTCGAAGTTCGACCGGAGAACATCCGCCTTCACGGAGAAGGCATGGCGGTCACCCTTAACGGGATGGCCCAGGGATTTGCCACCGACGCGGCAAGGCGGATTTTACGCTGCCATGGAATTCGCAGCGCCCTCATCGATGCCGGCGAAGTGGGCGCGGTCGGAAAGCCTCTGCACAAGGCGAACTGGACCGTCGGGATCCAACATCCCCGGCAACAGGGCGAACTTCTCGGCATTTCCAATCTGGAGGGCCGTTGTCTCGCGACCTCGGGCGATTATGAGACCCGTTTTTCCGACGACTACCGCTTCCACCACCTCTTCGACCCGCAGACCGGACGCTCCCCG
>JAAAOD010000190.1 GCA_009908535.1 Verrucomicrobiota bacterium | reverse complement strand
TCGGCGAGGTCAGCCCGGAAAGGTTCCCACCCTCCAGGACCTCGCTTCCCTCAAGGAGGTCCCAGCCAAAATGGAAACCATTGCCGGCAAGATTGACTTCCTCCATCACATCATGGCCGATATCGGCAATGTAGTGACGTCCAGTTACAAGATCCCAGCCGAATCGCTGAGGATTTCTCAATCCGAAACAATAGATTTCGGCAAGGGTTGCGGGGTCGCTGTCGGCGGCAAAGGCATTTTCAGAGACCAGACCGTACCGGCCATTCACGCTGTCCCTGCCTGTCGGATAGATCCTCAGTATGGCTCCGTAGGGATTGGCCGCGTTTTCGGCATTTTCGAGCGGATCCGCCTCCCCGCCGCCCTGAGCCCCATCCCCAAGTGCAATGTAAAGGTTTCCATAATCGGGATGCGTGGAGGTAACACTTGGATTGAAGGCAATCAGCCCCCCGACGTGCCCCCCGAAGGGCTGGTTGATCCTCAAGACTTCCCGATACGGGTGTTCCGGGGCAGCCGGAGAGAAGACGGTGGCAGCAGGCTCCGCGGTACGCCATTCGGTCAGGACGGTATGGAACCTCGTGTCCTCACCCGAGGAAAAGTCGGGAGCCGCCCCTGTTTGCTCCGAACTGAAGAGAACATAAAGACAGCCAAAACCGGGCTTACCCGTTTCATAAAAATCAGGATGAAAGGCAAAGCTCTGCAGCCCGTGAAATCCGGAAACAAACCCAAGTTCCGGATAATCGCGCAGGTCGAGGTACTCTTCAACGGACGCAGGGGATTCCCGGACAAGGTAGATGGGTCCGCTCAGGTCGTTGGAAAACAGCCGTCTATTCGGATCCTGCGTCAGTACTGTCGGGCGCGGCAACTGACCGGGATCTGCCTGGGGCAGGGAGGCGACCTCACTGACTTCGAGAACAAGGCCCGATTGCGGGATGGGGGTGGGATACACATCCCGAGCTTCCACCGGACTTAAGAGTAGCGAAAGCGGAAAAATCAAGCCAAGGCGATAAAGCATCCCCCACGGTAAGCGGCCTTCCGCTTCCGGCGCAACCTCAGCCTTCACCCCGCCGCAGCCGTGCCCGCTGGGAAGCGCGGTGCAGGAGCGTTCGCGACTGCTGACCCCTTTCCGTTGTTATCAGGTGATTTTCAACGAATACACCCGGTGGCCGCGGAAGCGAAGGAGGCCGGAAGCGGAATCGAAGCCGTCGCGGGCATCTTCAGCTCCCAGGGGTCGCCCGTCCATACGGACGCGTGCGGCGGAAGCGCCGTCGCGGAGGAGGACGCGGCATTGCCCAAGGCGACCGAGGGTTTCGTGCAGGCGCAGAATGAACCCATCCTCGGCGGGCTGGGCCCAGACGGGTTGCAGGCTGGGTCCACCCTCGAGACCGAGGAGGGCGGAGGACAAAGGCCTGCCATTGTAGCGAAGCGGCCGGGTAAAAAGGGTTTCAGCCAGGGCGGCGGGCATTTCCTCGCGGGGAAGCTCCGCCCTGAAGTGCCCGAGGGCATAGCGAATGGTATGGGACTGTCCTGTATCGGAAAAGTCACTCGCGGGCAATTCACGGGCCAATTCCCTGTCCTTGTCCACCCAGGGCAAACGGGCGGCGCGGAGAAGGCTGATCCCGAGCTGCCCGTCGCGCACGGTGAACCCGTAGGTGTTTTCCGTGACGACGAAGAGGCCCCGGTACTCGCTGTCGTCGGCGACGAGGGCCCAGCGGGAGGCGGGCACCTCAAACATTGCCTCGGCCCTGGCATCGCCGGCCTGCTGAGCACGGCGAACGCTGCCGAAGGGGGAACCGAAACGCGCCTGCGTTCCCGCGTAAGCCGTCGGAATGACCATCTTGAGAAGGGTCTTTTCCTCCTGCCAGTCGATCCGGTGTTCCACCTCCAGCACCGGGGAACCCGGGCGCAGGCGGTAGGTCGTGACGAGGTGGCTACCCTGACCGAGGGTCTGCTCGCAGCGAAGAAAAGCCCCCTCCGCGTCGACGCCCGACCGACGGCAGGAAGCAATGTCCGGGAGCGGTTTCCCGAGGGAAAGAGTCTGGCGGTCGATGTCCCAGCAATCGTACTCGTGCGGGTTGTCGGGATAGCTCCAGATTTGGGCCGATCCCGCGAGAGCAACCTCCTCCTTGTCGATGCGGAGTCGGGAAAGCCGCCCCTGCCCGTCGAAGGTGGCCAGCACGCGGTCGTTTCCGAGCCGGTTCTTCTCGGCAACAAATTCCCCGGAGGGCAGCACCTCGAGATCCGAAAGCATCCCACCGCTCAACGGCGGCAGGCGATAGCTTCGGCCATCCTCGGTGAAGTCCAACGGCAGGGGCAAAGGATTGAAGCGGCCGGGAGCTGTGGTGTTATCCCTTCCCAAAGCGCTCACGGCGCGGCCGCGGCAATTGGTGGCAAGGTTTTCCATCTCGGGAACGCCTTCTGCATAAACCTGCCAGACGGAGCTACCGGGAATGTAGTCATGAAATTGCGCGAAGAGGACCCGTTTCCATGCGTGTTCCCCGACCGGGCCCTTGCCGAGAACGGCGTGGACGGCCTCCTCCTCGCGCAGGGCGGCTTCGAGGTCCCGGAAAGCGGCTTTCAGGCGATGGTGTGTGGTGAAAATCCCGCGGTGGTATTCAAAATACAACTCTCCCTGATAGGCGGGCAATTCATGGCGTATCGCCTCCAGTCTCCTGAAGAAGTCATCGACGCGCCCCCAACGGGTAGTCGGCAGGCCAAGAATGGAAGCGTAGCGCCGTTGCCGTTCACAATGCTCCATGGCGGGACCGCCGCCGCCGTCTCCGTATCCACTGGGAATGAGGATTTCGTCGTGCACATCGGATTGACGGTAAGACAGCGTTTCTTCCCGCAGATCCTCCGGGAGGAGTCGGTTGTTATAACCGCAGGCCTGGGTGATGTGCGTGATGACCTCGGACCCGTCGATCCCCTGCCAGCGGAAACTGCTGTGGGGGAAGCGAGTGATGGTGTTCCAGGTGAGTTTTGTCGTGAAAAAGTAATCCACCCCGCATTCTTTCATGATTTGCGGAAGGCAGCCGCAATAGCCGAAAACGTCGGGAATCCAGAGCACCCGGGAGGAGGTGCCGACCGTTTCCTGAAAGGCCTTATGGCCGACAGTAAAAGCGCGGACAAGGGCCTCGCCGCATGCGATCTGGGTGTCGCTCTCGACGTAGGTGGCGCCGGTCGGCTCCCAGCGCTTTTCCCCGATGCGCTCGCGAACCCTTTCCATGAGGGCCGGTGACCGCCGCTGCACGGCTTCGTAGCTGGCCGACTGGCTGTAGCCGAAGTGAAATTCCGGATACAGCTCCATGAGTCTATTCGCGGAAGAGAAGGTGTGCACGGCCTTGTATTCCCCGCAGGCTTCCGTCCAGAGCCAGACCAGGTCGATATGGGCATGCCCCGTAATGACCGCTTTGATCCCCTCGCATTCGCTGCACAGGGAGGAAAAGAGCGGTCCGGTAACCGCGAGAATCCCCTCCGCGGCCGAGGCATCCCAGGCATTGCAGGCGTCATCGAGAGCGCGGAGCAACCTGCGCAGCAGGACGGTGGCCTTTTCGATGGGCGACTTGTACTGCGCCCCGCCGGTCTGGAGGCCCTGCCGGTCGCCGGTGCGGAGGGCCTCATCGTGCGCGAGAAGGAACAGGGACTCCATGTCATGAAAGGCTTTCCATGCCTTCTCGTTCCGGCGCACGACTTCCGCCGTGAGCAGCGTGGAGCCCTGTGCATCCAGCCCATCCTGTTTGCCTCCCCAGACTCCGCGTTGCAGACAAAGCCCCTCCATGAAGGCGGTTTGCACTCCCGCCGGCAGCGGCCATTCCTTGTGGCAGGTATCGAAGCCGGCGTACGGCTCGCCGTCGATGTAGAGGGTCCCCTCGCCCTGGTCATCCCAGCGAAGGAAATCGCCCTCCTCCACCGGCGCGGGAAATTCCAGGGCAAACCAGCCGTGGTCGAACAGCTTTCCCCAGGAGAACGGCGGCGTGATTTTGTCGCCCGCGCGATCCCGCACCTGCTCCGGCGGAATGTAGTCGGGACCATTGCCGAGAAAGCGGAGCTGCACCGCGCCTTTGGTCGACCAGATGCTTTCCCGGATCTGGTCAAGGGTGTTGCGTACGCGCGGCGCGGTCAGCTGTAAAAGGGGATTTTTGGGGAGCATGCGAGCAGCAAGAGAAGGGCCCTCCAACCCATCAAGCGAATTCCCGAATGAGGGCCTCGACGGCGCGCACAGGGGGCATTTCCCCGCCGGCGACTTTGCCGGAGAGCTCCTTGAGGTGGGCCTGCACGTTCTCGTCGGCGAGGAAGCGCCGGCGCAGGGCCTCGTTGAGCATAGCGTGCATCCAGTCGAGGTTCTGCTCCCGGCGGCGGCGCTGGAAAACGCCGGAATTGGCGGTTTCCTCGCGGAAGGTCCGCACGCGCTGCCAGAAATCGTCAAGGCCGTCGCCGGTGTGGGCGGAGACCATCTGCGCCTTGGTTTTCCAGCCTTCGGTGGCGGGCTGGAGGAAATGAAGAACGCGGTTGTACTCGGCCTTGGCGAGGCGGGCGCGCTGGACATTCTCCCCATCGGCCTTGTTGACGAGGATGCCATCGGCGAGCTCAATGACCCCCTTTTTGATGCCCTGAAGTTCGTCGCCGGCCCCGGCAATGAGAACGAGGGCGAAGAAGTCCACCATGGAGCGGACGGTGACTTCGCTCTGCCCCACCCCGACTGTCTCGAGGAGGATGACGTCAAAGCCGAAGGCCTCGCAGAGAAGGAGCGTTTCGCGGCTTTTCCGGGCCACGCCGCCGAGGCATCCCCCTGTCGGCGACGGTCGTATAAAGGCTTGGTCGGTGCGCCCCAGCTTTTCCATGCGGGTCTTGTCCCCGAGGATGCTGCCTCTGGTAACCGCACTGGAAGGGTCGACGGCAAGGACCGCGATCTTGTGCTCCTGTTCGAGCAGGCGGGACCCGAGGGCGTCGATCAAGGAAGACTTCCCCGCTCCGGGGACACCGGTGATGCCGACGCGGATGCTCTTGCCGGTGTGCTCCATCAACCCATCGAGCAACTCCTGGGCCTTTTTCTGGTGTTCGGGATGGTTACTCTCCACAACCGTAATGGCGCGGGCAAGCAGGGTCCGGTTTCCGCACAGGATGCCTTCGCGCAGGGCGTTGACGTCAATGTCCCGGGTCCGCCGGGCCGGTCGCCGGCCCTGACGTCCGCGACTGCCCGAACCGGGCATGCCGTCGTGGCCGCCCTCCACGCCTTTCATGACGTGGGAGCTGAAGCCCTCAGCCCCCTCGGCGGGCACCCATTCCGGGCGTGCGGGAGGATCGTCGGCCATGTCAGTCCCCGTGCTGCTCTTCAAGCAGATGGAGGAGCTTGCGCGCCGATTCCGTAATGATGGTTCCCGGACCGAAAATGGCGGCGGCCCCCTGCTCGTAGAGCTTGTCGTAATCCTGAGCGGGAATGACTCCGCCGGCGACCACAAGGATGTCCTCGCGCCCCTGCTTTTTCAGTTCCTCGATCAGTTGCGGAAGCAGCGTCTTGTGTCCGGCGGCGAGCGAACTCATCGCGATGACGTGGACATCATTCTCGACTGCCTGCGCCGCCGTTTCGGCGGGGGTCTGGAACAGCGGCCCCATATCGACATCAAAGCCGAGATCCGCGTAGGCGGTGGCGACCACCTTGGCGCCGCGGTCATGTCCGTCCTGTCCCATTTTGGCGACGAGGAGGCGCGGGCGCCGGCCTTCCGCCTCGGCGAAGGCGTCTGTGCGTTCCCGGATGGCCTCAACCTCGTCCTTGTTGCCGTATTCAGAACTGTACACGCCGCTAATCGAGCGAATGACGGCCTGATGGCGACCATAAACCTTTTCCAGGGCTTCGGAAATTTCGCCGAGGGAAGCGCGGGCCTGCGTGGCCTCGATGGCAAGCTGGAGGAGATTCTCCCTGATTTCACCGCCGGCGGCCTTGGTCAGCTTTTCCAGGGACTGACGCACCTTCGTGTCATCACGTTCCTTGCGGAGTTTGTCGAGGCGGCGAAGCTGCGCCTCGCGGACGGCGGTGTTGTCGACGTCGAGAATCTCGAGCGGATCCTCCTTCTCGAGCCGGTACTTGTTCATGCCCACGATCGTCTCGCGCCCACTGTCAATGCGGGCCTGGCGGCGCGCGGCGGCCTCCTCGATGCGCATCTTCGGCAAGCCGGTCTCGATGGCCTTGGCCATGCCGCCGAGCCCTTCAATCTCCTCGATATGTTCCCATGCCCGTTCCTTGAGGGCGTGAGTGAGGGCCTCGACATAATAACTGCCGCCCCATGGGTCGATGATCTTGCAGATACCGGACTCCGACTGCAGAAACAACTGCGTGTTCCGGGCGATGCGGGCGGAGAAGTCGGTCGGCAGCGCGATGGCCTCGTCGAGGGCATTGGTGTGCAGGCTCTGCGTGTGACCGAGGGCGGCCGCCATCGCCTCGATACAGGTCCGGGTCACGTTGTTGAAAGGATCCTGCTCCGTCAGGCTCCAGCCGCTGGTCTGCGAGTGCGTACGCAGGGCGAGGGACTTCGGGTTCTTCGGATTGAAATCCTGGACGATTTTCGACCAGAGCAGGCGGGCGGCGCGCATCTTCGCCACTTCCATGAAGTGGTTCTTTCCCTGCGCCCAGAAGAAGCTCAACCGCGGGGCGAAGGCATCGATGTCGATTCCGGCGTCAATGCCCGCCCGGATATACTCGAGCCCGTCGGCCAGCGTGTAGGCCATTTCAAGGTCCGCGGTGGCTCCGGCCTCCTGCATGTGGTAGCCGGAAATCGAGATGGAGTTGAACTTCGGCATCTTCTGCGAGGTGAACTCGAAGATGTCGGCGATGATCTTCATGCTCGGAATGGGCGGATAAATGTACGTGTTCCGCACCATGTATTCCTTGAGGATGTCGTTCTGAATAGTCCCCGCCAGTTCCTCCAGCTTCGCCCCCTGTTCGAGGGCCGCGACGATGTAGAAGGCCATGACCGGAAGGACGGCCCCGTTCATTGTCATGGAAACGGAAACCTTGTTCAGAGGAATGCGGTCGAAGAGGATCTCCATGTCGAGAATGGAGTCGATCGCCACCCCGGCCTTGCCGACATCGCCCACGACGCGCTCATGGTCGCTGTCATAACCGCGATGCGTGGCGAGGTCGAAGGCTACCGACAGCCCCTTCTGCCCGGCCGCGAGGTTGCGGCGGTAAAAAGCGTTTGACTCCTCCGCGGTGGAGAAACCCGCATACTGCCGCACTGTCCACGGGCGGAA
>JAAAOD010000167.1 GCA_009908535.1 Verrucomicrobiota bacterium | reverse complement strand
CTCTCACCACCTGCAGAATACCGAGGGGGTAATTGACCCAGGCGAGCTCCCCTTCCCGGGCGACAAGTGTATCCGCGCTTCCCTCGAAATCCACTTCCCCTTCGCTTGCGAAGCAAAGCTTCTCGTCCGAGCGCGGGCCCGCGGCCACCCGGACTTCACGGTCAAGGGCGACGCCGAGAACTTGCCCTCCATTGTAGTCGGTATGGTTGCCGATGAATTCGATACGTCCCGGGGAAGCGGTGACCACTTCCGCGGCTGCGCCAAACCGTTCTTTGAATTGCTGACGAAGGTTGTCTGTATTCACGATATCGATTTCGAAGCCGTGAATCCCCGCTGACAAATAAAAAAGCCCGTGCGGACACGGGCTTTTTGTAAAGGGTTTCCCTTTGGGAAGGCGTCAGATCTTACTTTTGAGGCCGGCTCCGGGCTTGAACTTCACCGTCTTGCTGGCCTTGATCTTGATCTTTTCACCGGTCTGCGGGTTGATCCCCTGCCGCGCGGAGCGCTTCGCGATCGAGAACGTACCGAATCCGATCAGCTGCACGCTCTTGTCCTTTTTCAGGCCTTTCTGGATGCTGTCCAGAACGGCGCTGACGGCGCGTTCGGCGGCGGCCTTGGAGGTATCGGCTCCAAGAGATTTCTGTACGGACTCGACTAACTCAGCTTTATTCATTGGTTATCCTTTATCAGTTTGATTATACGTTGTGGAGTGCTCGTTGGGAGTCCAAGCGACGGAAGAACATACCGTCAACGGTTTTCCTCTCCATTGCCCTTATTTTTTCGGTCCCCGGCCCTTCCCGAGCCCTTTCGGGGTGCGGGTTGAGCCGATTCGTCCTCATCGCGCCCCGTCGTCATCAGCTCCAGAAGATAGCGCAGGGCCTGAACCTTCTCTATAGAGCGTTCAGCGGCCATCTGCTCCGCCCGTTGCAAAAGCTTGCGCGCCATGAGCGCGTCCTGGCCGGGTGCAGCCCCGAGGCGCCGGCACAGGGCCGTCAACTGTTCCTCTTCTGTCATGACGGTTCCACGACCTCCACAGCGTCCCACCCCGCCGCCGCGGCCAGCTCGCCGTCGCTGAGGCGCGCCTTGACGACGGCCAGACCGATAACGCCGCCGCGCTCCGGATCCGCGGCCGTTGAGGTCACCCTTCCCACGGCCTTGTCCCCGGAGCGGATCGCCATTCCCGTCTGTATGCATTTGTCACTACACCAGAAGCGAACCAGCCGCTTGCCGGTCCTTTGCAGTCGGTGCAGGCGGGCGACGACTTCCTGCCCGAGGTAGCAGCCCTTGTCAAAAGAGATGCCCGAAAGGACGCCCCCTTCAAGGGGGTTGCTCTCCCCGGTCAGATCAACCCCGACCATCGGTAGCCCATTCTGGATACGCAGACACTCCGCCTCCTCTTCACGTAAGCATTCGCCGGAGATGTCATCGCGGTTACCGGCGGGCAGGAGGACTTCCCTTCCCGCGCGCTGGAGCCGGCGGCCCCGATAAAGGAAACCCACGTTCCAGCGTTCGAAGCCGCCCTCGGGTGGTTTTGCAGATACCTGTTCCGGCGACTCACCGGGAAAAGCGAAGACGACAAAGGCGTCCGTGGCATCGGTCACTTCGACTTCCTCGGCGATGATATGCTTTTCCAGTTTTTCCCGGAGGACTTCCGCCGGCGTGGCATAGCTCATGATCAGGTAGGATTCCGGCCCGTCGTGAAAGACGAAGCCATCCCCGCGAATCAATCCCTTGTGGTCGAGAAAAAGGCTGTAGCGACAAAACCCTTCCGTGCCGCGGAGATCCTGCGTCGCCTGGCTCTGCAGAAACTCCGCCGCGTCCTCGCCGCTGACCTGTAGAACGGCGGCCGGGGAGAACCGGAAAAACCTCAAAGCATTCATGAACTGCAGGATAGATAATCGTCCCCCTCATGCAACCGCCGCCCCGAAATCAACCGCCTCCGAGAATCAGCTTGCGGGCGGCCCGTGCTGCAACAGGCTCTTTCCTTCATGGATCCAGCCAAGCGCCCGGTCTCCGATGTCAATATTCTTGAAAGCGCCGTCCTCCCGGCGCCGGAATTCCTCTGCCGTTCCCTCAACCGCACGGAGGAAGTGGCGGGCTTCGTCGCCGACGCGCGGGAGACCATCCAGAACATCCTCTTCGGGAGGGATCCGCGCCTGCTCGTTATCGTCGGTCCCTGCTCCATCCATGATCCCGTCGCCGGGCTGGAGTTCGCCCGGAAGCTCGCGGCCTTGAAAGAAGAAATCCGGGACCGGATCTACCCTGTCATGCGGGTCTACTTTGAGAAACCGCGCACGAAGACCGGCTGGAAGGGCCTCATCATGGATCCCGGCCTCGACGGCAGCTGCGACCTTCCCGAAGGCCTGCAACTGAGCCGGCGGTTCCTCCTCGATATTCTTTCCCTCCAACTGGCCACGGCTACCGAACTGCTCGACCCCATCACCCCGCAGTACATCTCCGACCTCGTCTGCTGGTCCGCTGTCGGGGCGCGGACAACGGAGTCGCAAACGCACCGGCAGATGGCCTCCGGCCTCTCCATGCCGCTCGGTTTTAAAAACAGCACCAGCGGGGATGTCAAAGTGGCCCTGAACGCGGTCGAGGCCGCCTCCCGCTCCCAGACCTTTCTCGGCATCAGCCACCAGGGCCTCGCTTCCGCCCTCACCACACGGGGCAATCCCCATTGCCACCTCGTCCTCCGCGGCGGCAGGGGAACGACCAATTACGACGCCGCATCGGTCGCCGAGGCCGCCGCCGCCCTGCAGGAACGCGGCCTGCCCCCCGCCATCATGATCGACTGCAGCCACGACAACAGCGGCAAGGACCCGGCCCGCCAGGGGGACGTCTTCCGCGAGGTCGTCGGCCAGGCCGCCTCGCCCGCCTCCCCCGTCCGCGGCGCCATGCTCGAGAGCAACCTCATCGCCGGCAACCAGCCCTTTCCCCAGCCCCTCGACCAGCTCACCTACGGCATGTCCATCACCGATGCCTGCCTCGGCTGGGAGACCACCGCCGACCTTCTCCGCGAGGCCCACGGACGGCTCGGACAGCGGGCGCGTTGAGGTTCCCCCGCCTCCCTTAAATTTGGGATTGCCTTGCCCGCCCTCCTTTTTCCAACCTCTTCTCTTCCTTTGGAGAGATGGCTGAGTGGCCGAAAGCGCCCGCCTGCTAAGTGGGTATACGGTTAAGAGCCGTATCGAGGGTTCGAATCCCTCTCTCTCCGCCATTCGACAAATTCGTGGCAGGCCAGGCCAGAGCTTGAACCGGAGCGTGCGCAGCCAGTAAAACCCAGGGGGCGCGGCCGGCCCGTCAGGGGGAATTTACAAGCTTGATTTTCCTTCCTCCGGGCGTTTCGATGGCGGAGAAGGGGAATGGGCCACCGGCCAATTTCCTTCCTGCTCTTGAACCACTCTCAACCGCCATGAAACTTCTCCCGCTCGCTCTCCAACGAGCCGGCTTGTCGCTGCTCCTGTTTTGCATCCTGCCCGGCGGGATGCAGGCCGCGAACAAGGCGGTCGCGCTCTTTGCCCTCAACCGCGGGGATCCTTCTCTGGATTCCCAGCTCCCGATCCTCGAGGACCTGATCACCGGCGAGGTGACCGATCTCGGCTTCGGGATTCTCCGTCCGGAAACGGTCATCGGCGCCCTCAGCGGGGCCGAACAGGGCAATCCGGAAAACGCCCTCGACGCCGCCCTTGCCGAGCAAAGTTCCGCGCTGCGGCTGGCCCAGAACCTCGGGGCCGATTATCTCCTCGAGGCCAGCCTCCTCGGCCTGGACAAGGAAACGAGAACGGTGAAGGCCTACGGGGTCGATGTGACCAACATCACCCACATCCTGCGCGTTTCCTACCGGATCCTGAACGGCAACAACGGGGCCTCGCTCGCCGCCGGGACCGTTTCCCCGACCCGTGCCATCCAGCAAAACCAGCATTCCACGACCTCGACCCCGGGCCTTTCCCGGGAGCTCATGGCCCGCGCGGCGAAGGAGATCGCCGCCGAGTTGCGCAACAAGACCCGCCGCTCCGCCCTGCCCGAGGTCACGCAGGCCCATGAGCGCGTGAGTTTCACGATCACAGCCACGCTCCAGGATGTCCGCCTCCCGGAAATCATCATGCAGGAGGATGGAACGGCGCAGCTGGGATCCTCCTCTGTGGCCGTGCAGGCCGCCGCCGTCCCCGTGGAGGTCGACGGCGTCGCCATCGGATCCACCTCCGGCAGTGGGGAAGCTACCGAATTGAAAGCCCGGCCCGGCCTCCACCGCCTGCGCCTCGCCCGGCCGGACATCGTCCCCTTCGAGCGGACGGTCAACATTTACGACGGGCTTCACCTCGAAGTCGCCCTGCAGTTGAACGAAGCTGGCCTGCAGCGCTGGCGGGAAAACACCGCCATGCTCGATGACATGAAACGCGACGCCGTCCTCACCGACGCCACGGCGGAGAAGATCCGCGGCTTCGCCCAAATGCTGCGCCAGTCCGGCTACCGGATCGACATCAAGGGTGACTACAAATCCGACATCACCGTCGATACCGACGAAGGCCTGACCATCGAGAAAAACCAGAGCCTCATGCGACAAGATTAACCCCCCCTTTTCTTTCAACCTGTCATGAAAATCAAAATCAGCCTCCTCGCTCTCGCTCTTGGCCTTCTCTTCGCCGCGCCTCTGCAGGCGCAACGCAAAGTCCTCGCGGTGGGCAACGTGAAAATCAATCCCTCGGTGGAAACCGCCGCCAAGGCCGAAGGGACCCTGCTACCGCTCCAGCGCGTCACCGAGGCCATCGATGGCCAGCTCATCGACGCCCTCAACGGCACCCGGAAATTTGAGATCATCGCCCGCAGCGACCTCGACAGCCTCCTTGAGGAAGGCGGCTTCACCGGTGAAGGCCTCCAGGTCGGTGGATCCGACTACCTTGTCGTCCCCGCCGTCGATGACTTTCAGGACATCGTCGAAACCTTCAGCGCCAACGGCCGCCAGGCCACCAAGCGCACCATCCGCCTCGGCATGGTCGCCCGCATCTACGATTCCCAATCCGGGAAGCTGATCGAGTCCGCCAATTTCCAGTTCAATAACCGCGAGGCGAAGAACATCCTCGGCAGTGTACAGCGGAAGGGTGAATACTCCGCCGCCCTCCTTCGCCAGATCGCCGAAGAAATGGCGGAAAAGTGCGCCAACCGCGTCGTCGATGTCATTTACCCGGCGCGCATCATCGCCGTCACCGGCCCGCAGGCCACCATCAACCGCGGCGACGGCACCGGCATCGAGAGCGGGCAGCTCTGGGACGCCTACGCCCTCGGCGAGGAACTCATCGATCCCGACACCGGAGAGTCCCTCGGCCGGACCGAGGTCAAGGTCGGAACGATCCGGATCGACCGGGTCACGCCCAAGTTCTCCACCGGCACGATCACCGAGAATTTCGGCGTTTCCAAGGGCGCCGTGGTCCGCATGGCACAGTAACCCCAACCCGGCTCCTCCACCATGACAGCAGCCAACCAAGTCATCCGCGGCTTAGCGGTCCCGGTCCTCATCAGCATCCTTGCGTTCCTCAGCGGGTGCCAGACCTACACGAGCCAGAGTTCGGACATGAAGGACGCCTGGCAGCAGGGTAAAGCCGGTGTCGCCGCCGCCGAGGTCACCCGCAAGGCCGATGAGGCCAAAGGAAAAAAAGATGAACTCCTTTGGCGCCTCGAACAAGGCGCCGTCCTGACCGCGGCCGGCAACATCCAGGGCGGCCTCGACGCCCTCGACAAGGCTGAGGAGATCGTCAACCGCTACGAGCTGGAAGCCGATGTCAAAATCACCGACTCCACCGTTTCCATGTTCACCAATCAGGCGAACAAGCCGTACCGGGGACGCGCTTACGACAAGATCATGATGAACACCTACAAGGCCTTGAATTATCTTCTCCTTGGTGAGCGCGACAAGGCCCGGGTGGAACTCAACCGCGCCTTCCAGCGGCAGGAAAACGCCGTCATCGAGAATCAGAAACGGATTGCCGAGGCCCAGGAGGCCGCGGAAAAGGCCAAGGCAGGGGAACTGGAAGACGGAGAGGGCGGACAGGCTGGAAGTTACGACGTCGCGCGCGCCCGCGAGGATCCGAAGTTCTCCGCGGCGGCGGACGCGGAATTGGCCCGCGTTAACGAGCGCCTCCGTCCTTATGCCGATTACGTGAATCCGTTCGCGGTCTTCCTCGACGGGGTCTTTTTCAGCCACATGGGCTTTGACAACGCCGACATCGAGCGTGCCCGCAAGTCCTTCGAGCGGGTCAACTCCATGTCGCCCGGAAGCTACATTCAGGAGGATTTCGCCATGGCCGAACGCATGGCCAACGGCGAGCCGGCCGAAAAGGTCACCTACGTTCTTTTCTCCACCGGATCGGCGCCTGTTCGCGACCAGCTCCGCATCGACATTCCCCTCTTCCTCGTTACCGACGAGGTTTCCTACGCGGGAGCCGCTTTCCCCAAGCTGGAATACCGTGACAACTTCATCCCCGAAATGCAGGTCCGTGCCAGTGACGGCGCGGTCTATCCCACCGAACTGGTGGCCGACATGGACGCCGTCATCAGCAAGGACTTCAAAAACGAATGGCCCTCCATCGTGACGAAGACCCTCATTTCCTCGGCCGTGAAAGCCATTGCCGGAAAAGCGGTGGAAGACGAGATGGATGGGGATTGGACTTCCATGCTGGTCGCCAAGGTCGCGAACATCGCCTACCAGAGCGCGACCAACCAGGCCGACACCCGCACTTGGACCACCCTGCCAAAACAGTTTGCTTATGCACGGGTACCGACCCCGGCGAACGGCTCCCTTGTCCTCAACATCGGTCCCCATGAAAAATCGGTCACCGTCGATGCGGGCAAAACCAACGTCGTCATGGTGCGCAGTGTGAATTCCCGCGCCCTGCCCATCGTCAACCAGTTCACCCTTCAGTAACCACTCGCCATGAAAAAAACCTGCCTCCTCCTTTGTGGAATGGCCGTCCTGCTTCTCGCCGGCGGCTGCGCCACCCAATCCGTCAACACCGTCGAACGGGAAGATCCGGTCGGCTCGCCGAACGTCGTCGATGACCGCCGTATCGTCACCGACACCAGCCTCGGCCGCCACCTCTCCGTAGTGCGCGTCAACGAAGGCACCGCCAGCGGCGACCTCGCCCGCGTCCAGGTTATACTGCGCAGCAACCGTTCCAAGCCCATGACCATCAATTACCGCTTCGAATGGTATGATCTCAACGGCATGCTGGTCACGACCGCCTCCGGCGGCTGGAAACC
>JAAAOD010000200.1 GCA_009908535.1 Verrucomicrobiota bacterium | reverse complement strand
GCCGGGTGGCGGCCTTGTCCATTTCACGACGCGTGGCGGAGGAACTGGGCGTTGCCTGGGGGCAGGAGGTCGGTGCGAAAATCCGCTTTACTGACAGGACGCAACGGGAGACGCGCATCAAGTTTCTCACCGACGGCATGCTGTTGAACGAGATCCAGCGCGATCCGCTCCTCCGCGAATACAGGGTCGTCCTCGTCGACGAGGCCCATGAACGCAGCCTGAACATCGACTTCCTCCTCGGTTACCTGAAGCAGCTTCTGCCGAAGCGGCGGGACCTGAAGGTCATCATCACCTCCGCCACCATCGATACGACCGCCTTCTCCAGGGCCTTTGGCAACGCGCCCATCCTCGAGGTCAGCGGTCGTCTTTACCCGGTGGAAACGCGCTACCTGCCGGTGGACGAGTTACTGGAGGAAAGCGGGGAGACCACCTATATCGACGCCGTCGCCCAGGCGGTGGAGGAGATCCTTTCCTGGAACCGGCCGGGGGACCTTCTCGTCTTCCTGCCCGGAGAGAAGGACATCCGCGAGACGAGGGACCTATTGGAGAAACGGGCCGGGAACCAGGTCGAACTGCTGCCGCTTTTCGGCCGCCTGAGCGGACAGGAACAGGAACGGATCTTCAAGGCAGGTCGCCGCCGCAAAGTCATCCTCTCCACCAACATCGCCGAGACCTCCATCACGATTCCGGGGATCCGTTTCGTCGTCGACAGCGGATTGGCGCGTATCAGTCGCTACAGCCCGCACACCCATACGCGGCGCCTGCCGATCGAAAAGGTCGCGCAAAGCTCGGCGGACCAGCGCAAGGGCCGTGCGGGCCGTGTCAGCGAAGGGATCTGCCTGCGACTGTATTCGGAAGAGGACTACAATGCACGTCCCCGCTATGGCACGCCGGAAATCCTTCGTTGCAATCTCGCCGAGGTCATCCTGCGCATGAGGGTCTTCCGGCTGGGGGACATCCGCGAATTTCCTTTCCTCGATCCGCCGACGGACCGCGCCATTAAGTCCGGGTACCAGCTCCTCGTCCAGCTGGGCGCACTGGACAGCGATCACCAGCTGACCGCACTTGGAAAACGCCTCGCCCGCCTGCCGGTCGACCCCACCGTCGGGCGCATGCTGCTCGAGGCGCAACGGGAGGGCTGCGTTCGCGAGGTCCTGGTCATCGCCGCCGGACTGAGTATCCAGGATCCGCGCGAGCGGCCGATGGATGCCGCCAGGGAGGCCGACGCCATGCACGCGCGTTTCCGCCATCCGGAATCCGATTTTCTCGGCCTGCTGAAAATCTGGGAGGCCTACCACGAGGAAATGGAACGGCTCAGCCAGAACCAGCTGCGAAAATTCTGCCGCTCCCATTTTCTCAACTATCTTCGGATGAGGGAATGGCGCGACATCCACGCCCAGTTAAGGCGAAGCTTGCAGGAGACCGGGGAAGTCCACATCAACCCGAAACCGGCCGAATATGAGCAGGTCCACCGGGCCCTGCTGGCCGGATTACTTTCCGGGGTCGCCCAATTCGAGGAAGGCAACCAGTATCGGGCGGCCCGCAATCGTAAAGTACTGCTTTTCCCCGGTTCCACCTTGTTCCGGAAAGAGGCGGCTCGGAAAAAGGGCAAAAAGGCGAAGGCGGAGTTAGCGGCGGAACCGAAAAAGACCGCCGCGAAATGGGTCCTCTGCGGGGAGTTTGTCGAGACCAGCCGTCTCTACGCCCGCACCGTCGCCCGTATCGAGCCGCGCTGGATCCTGCGTGTCGGCAGTCATGTAATGAATTACAAATACTCGGAGCCTTTTTATGAGGAGAACGGTGAGCGGGTTCTCATCCGTGAACGGGTCCTCCTCTACGGGTTGGAAATCGAGGTACGGAAACGCGCCTGTCTCGGCATCGATCCCGCCGCCGCGAAGGAGATTTTTCTCCGCGAAGCCCTCGTGGAGGGCCGCCTCCGGACCCGCTTGCTTTTCCACGAGGCGAACCAGGGGCTGCTCGAGCGTCTCCGCGAGCGCCAGACCCGCCTCCGCGCCGGCTCGCTTTGGGCGCTGGAGGAACGTTTGTACCAATTTTATCACGACAGACTGGGAAACGTCGGGTCGGTCGGGGACCTGAAAACATGGCTGCGCGATCACCATGGCGGAAAGGAGGAAGCTCTTCTCGCGCAGGAAAAGGACCTGCTTTCCGGTGAAGAGGACGTCTCTTCGGAGGCCTTTCCGGACACCACCGAGATCAACGGCTTGCGTTTGCCCCTCGAGTACGCCTACCAGCCGGGCGAGGAAAAGGACGGGGCGACCCTGCGTATTCCCGTGGAGAAGTTCGAACAGATCGGCCCGGAAAAACTGGACTGGATGGTACCGGGCTATATCCGCCAGCGTATCGAGTATTTGCTGCGCGGCCTGCCCAAGGATCTCCGCAAGCAGCTCTTTCCCCTTAATGATCTTGCCCAGGAGCTGGCTATCGAGGTCAGCCCTGGGGAAGACAGCCTGACGGAGCAACTGGCGCGTCTGCTCCGGCAAAAGCGGAACCTGTACATCCGGGAGGAGGATTGGAAGGACGAGGCCGTGCCGGAGCATTTGCGGCCCCGGGTCGAGGTCGTCGACCGGAAGCAGCGCCCGGTCGCCAGCGGTCGGGATTGGGCGGTTGTGCGGCGCCAGTATCATCAGGCGGTGCGCTCGGATTTCACGAAGGGAAAGGATCGGCAGCGGTTGCATATTTGGCGGCGGGCCCGGCATGAACATGAGAAAAAAGGGATCGTGCTGGAAAAACTTCCCGAGTTACCGCGCGAACGGGCCCTCGGCGACCTCGCGGGCCTCCCGGTCAAGGCATGGCCGGGTTTGCAGACGTCCGGTCCGGGAACGGATTTGCTCCTTTTTGCGACAGAGGCTGAGGCGCGGGAGGCTACGCAGGCCGCCTTGCCCGCCCTTTGCGAAAGCTCCATGGGACGTGACATCGGATGGTTCCAGCGGGACCTGGAAAAGGAACTGAAGCGCGTCGCCCTCGGCTTCGCCCACGTTCTCCCGAAAGAGCGCCTCCTTGCGGATTCCCTGCGCCTGCTGCGCGGCCACCTTTTCGCGCTCAAGGATCCCCTCCCGGTCAGCCGGAAGAAAGCGGAGGCTCTCGTCCGGCAGGCGAAAGAGCGCATGCGCGGTCTTCCACAGCGGTATGGTGATCTGCTCGAGGAAATTCTGCGCGAGCGCGATTCCCTCCTCGCCGGCTTGTCCGCGCAGTCCCCATGGCGGGCCGAGGTGGACGCTCTGGTCCATGAACGCTTCCTGCGCCAGCTGCATCTGTCGCGCCTGCATCACTACCCCCGGTACTTGAAGGCTATGGGAATCCGCCGTGAACGTGCCGAACGCAATCCCGCCCGCGACCGTGAGAAAGCGCAACCCGTTCTCGCCTTCCTTCGCCGCTACGCCGCCCTCAGGGCCCCCGCCCCCAAAAAACGCCGCCTCCGTTGGCTACTCGAGGAATACAAGGTCCAGATCTTCGCGCAGGAACTCGGGACTGACGGTAAGATCTCCGCCAAAATCCTTGAGCAAGCCTTCGTGGAGGCTGAACAGGCCAAGGGGTCAGACCGTGGATTTTGATATATACCAAAATCCACGGTCTGACCCCTTACCGCAGCGCGTGCATGGCGAGGGCGGCGGCGACGCTGGCATTGAGGGAATTGACGCGGCCTTGCTGGGGAATGGAAAGGATGGTGTGGGCCTCGTTGAGGATGAACCGGCGCACGCCCTTGTCCTCGCCGCCGATGACGAGGAGGAGGTTGTCTGCGGGGTGGAATTCCCCGAGCGGGGTTTTCCCGGCGGCGTCGAGGGCGGCGATGGTGTAGCCGGCCTCCGCGGCCTTGCGGACGTAGCTGATGGCGGAGCTTTCGCGGGCGATGCGGAGGAATTCGGTGGCTCCGGCGGAGACTTTGGCGACACTGGGATAGACCTCGGGAACGCCCCTGGTGGGAAGGAGGACATGGTGAAAGCCGAGGACCTCCGCGGAACGGAGGATGGCCCCGACGTTATGCGGGTCCTCGACATTATCGAGGAGGAGGAGGCGTTTGGCGGAGAGGCAGTCGCGCAAAGGAACATAGGGATAACGGGCGGCCTTGAGAACGACATTCTGGTGTTCGCGGGAACCGCAAAGCTGTTGCAGGCGCCCCTTGTCGACGGGCTCGGGCTCGAGGCCAGCCTTCGTGATCAGTTGGAGAAGGCTGCCGAAGCGTCCGCTATTTCCGGCACGCTCGTTGATAAAGGCGGCCTGCAGCCGCCGGCGCCCGGCGCGGAGGCATTCAAAAGCCGGATTGAGGCCGTATAGGTACTCGACGGAGGCGGATTTCTGCACGTTTGCAGGGTGGAGGGGAAAGACTGCCTCCGGCAAGCAGAACCATGGGCTCCATCCGGTTAAAGGTTGCGGAGGAGGGCGGAAAACTTATGGTGTCTTTTTACATTATGGAAGAAGATTCAACGAAGCCGAAGCGGCGTCGACGCGTCCGGGTGCGCGAGCGCATCGCGATGATATCAACCCATGGCTACGTGGCGGCCGAGGCACCCCTTGGCTTGCCGGACACAGGGGGGCAGGTGGTCTACGTGCTGGAGCTCTCCAAGAAACTTGCCCAGCTCGGGTACAAGGTGGACATCTGGACTCGTTGTTTCGAGGACCAGCCCGAGATCGAGGAAGTGGAGGAAAATGTGCGGATTATCCGCATGAAATGCGGCGGGCGGGATTTCATTCCCAAGGAGTACCTCTACAAGAAGCTGCCGGAATGGACCGAGAACGCCCTGCGTTTTATCAAAGCGCGCCGGTTGAAATACGAGTTCATCAACAGCCACTACTGGGATGCCGGACTTGCCGGGCAGCACCTGTCCGAAGTTCTCAGCGTGCCGCACATTCATACCCCGCACAGCATCGGCATCTGGAAGAAGAGGGAGATGGAAAAGGATTTCACCGGCGACCGGGCCAAGCTCGAGGAAACCTACAACTTCGAGCGTCGTATCCATCATGAGACGACGCTCTACCGGGAGTGCGACATGGTCATCGCAACCTCACCGATGCAGCTGGACATGTTTTACGGGGATTACGGCTTGTCGCGGGAGAAAGTACGGATGATTCCGCCCGGCTATGATGACAACCGGTTCTTTCCGGTCAGCGATGCGACCAAGATGGCCATCCGGGAGGATTTCAACCTTCCGCAGGACAGGAAGGTCGTCTCCAGCATCGGCCGGTTGAGCCGCAACAAGGGGTTCGACCTCCTCGTGGATGCTTTTGCGGTCGTCGCGGACCGGGCGGACGATGTCCTCCTCCGTCTTGCGGTGGGGTCGCAGAACGAAGCGGTCACGGAGGATCCTCTCCGGCAGGAACTCGAAGCAAAGATCGGCGAGTACGGCCTCGAGGACCGGGTGATCCTCACCGATTCGCTTCCCGACGAGGAAATGCCCGATTTCTACCGGGCGGCGGATGTTTTCTGTCTGCCCAGCCGTTACGAACCCTTCGGCATGACGGCGATCGAGGCGATGGCCTGTGGAACGCCCACCGTCGTGACGACGCACGGAGGACTGTATCGAACCCTTACCTACGGAACGGACGCCCTTTTCGCAGACACCTTCGACAAGGTTGATTTCGGTATCACCATCCTGAAAGCGATCCGCTACAAGAAGATCCGCGACCGCATGGCGACGGAGGGCGCCCACACCGTCCGCAGCCTTTTCACCTGGACCGGTATCGCGCAGCAGATCCTCAAGCTGGTGGAAGGCCGGAAAACCCCCTCCATCGTCGTCAGCGACGAGTAAACCGACATGGCCAAAGACGAAGCCCCGCTCCGTTTCTTTGCCTCCGATCTTGACGGGACTCTTCTCGGCAAGCTGGACGCGACGCAGACTTTCCGGGACACCTGGTTGAAGCTGCCGGCCGGGGAGCGTCCCCTGCTGTGCTACAACACTGGACGGCTTCTGGAGGACACGCTTTCCCTCATCAAGGAGGGCATCCTGCCGCCGCCCGATTACCTGATCTGCGGGGTGGGGACCCTCATCTACGATTGCAAGGCGAAGAAGCCCCTCAAGTCCTTCCAAACCATCCTCGAGGAAGGCTGGGACAAGGAAACCGTGGAGCGGGTTCTCCGGGAACGAATACCGGAGGCCACCCTGCAGCCGGCGTATTACCAGACGGACTACAAATCGAGCTGGTATGCCATGGACCTTGCAGAGGAGGACCTCCATGCCCTCGACGGCGCGCTCGAAAAAGAGGGCCTGGAAATCAATATAGTCTATTCGAGCAATCGGGACCTTGATATCCTGCCGAAATTCGCGAACAAGGGCAACGCGCTCAGCTGGCTTCTCAAGCACCTGCGGATTCCGCGCAAGCAGTGTGCGGTGGCGGGTGATACCGGCAACGATTCCGCAATGATCCTGAAGCGGGGCGTGCGGGGGATCGTCGTGGGCAACGCGCAGCCGGAACTACTGGAGGCCATTATCGGCAAGGAGGTGTACGTGGCCCGCGAAGTCTGTGCCGACGGCGTTCTGGAGGCGCTTGAGGCGATGGGGGTGGTGAAGGAAATCCAGCGCGCGGAAGGCCCTGTCGACAGCGACCTCGTCGAGGTGGCCGAGCATGAAAGCCTGCACCATTTTCTGGAGGAGGAGCCGGTCGCGCACCTGGGCAAGGAGGATCTTGCCTTTTTACGCCTCGCCCGTGAAAAGGCGATCGAAGGCCTTCGCAGGAACATCACGCCGGTCGGGTTTTCCGCCTGCTCGCTCGAGGATAACGAGAGCCGCGGGACGGATGCCAATTACCGCAGTGTCTGGGCGAGGGACGGCAGTATAACGGTTATCGGAGCCCTGACCTGCAATGATGAACAGCTGCTTTCCTGTGCGAAAGCCACCCTTACCACCTTGCTGGAACATGTTTCCCCGACAGGGCAGCTCCCCGCCAACGTCAGCATCGACAACGGGCATCCGGATTACAGCGGCGTCGGGGCCATTTGCTCGATCGACAGCGGGCTCTGGGTCATCATCGCCTTTTATGAATACATCAACGCGACCGGCGATATGGAACTGTTGCGTCATTACCTTCCCGTCCTGCAAAGGTCGATGAACTGGTTGAGCGCACATGACAGCAACAATGACGCCCTTCTTGAAATTCCCGAGGCAGGGGACTGGACGGATTTGTTCGGGCGCAGTTACAATGTCCTCTACGATGAAATCCTCTGGTTCCGGGCCAACATCTGCTTTGGCCGGCTTCTCGAGATGCTGGGTGAATGGCAGCGTGCGGGGGACTACATCCGTTGGGCCTCCTCGATCAAGGCGGCCATTCTGCACAAGTTCTGGCCGACCACCCAGGGAG
>JAAAOD010000118.1 GCA_009908535.1 Verrucomicrobiota bacterium | reverse complement strand
CCGCGCGTGCTGGCGAGCCCTCCGCTTAAAGGTCCAGTGGAGGTCCTCTGGAATATTTTTCAGCGTGATCGAGGCCATGGGTAAAAAAACAACCATTTTGGTTGTTTTGTCAAGCCAGCCACTTCCCAGCCACTTCCATCCCCTGCCCTAAGCGCGAAAATTCCCGCAAACACCGGCAACCCACTGCCTGTCAGCGAATTCACTTTCCGGCATTGGCGGGCCTTTGTCATTCGCGAGAAACCATGCAAGGCGGCGCGGAGCCCCTGGGAATGGGGCCGAACCGCTCGTAGCGAACGAGCGACAGCCGTTCGGACCACGCATGCCGAACCGCTATCGCGGTCTCGCCACCCCGTAAAGCAGCCCTCGCGGCGCGCTCCCTGCGCCGCCGCCTCGCAGCGGCTTTCCCACCCCAGCGACTCCCCACCACTTTGGCCTGCAGGGTAAAGCCTTTTCCCGTTTAATTTGACAAGTTATTTGATTTTGACAGCGTGAACCCATGGAAACCAATGTGAGTACCCTTCTTCGGGAGTTCCCGAAAGTGCGTCGCGCCGCCTTGGCCGGTGAGCGGGTCATCGTGCATACCCGCGAGGGCGACCTCTGGATTACCGCCGCGCGGGAGGAAGCGAAACCCCTGCTGGGTGGCCTTCGCGGGATGGTCGAGGAGACGGCCGGGGACCTGGACCAGCCCACTTCCGGAGAGCAGGAATGGGGTCCCTCCTTGTGAAGGCGATTCTCGACACCCACGCCGCCATCTGGGCCGCGGAAGACGATCCCCGCCTTGGCGTGGCCGCCCGCGCGCTCCTTTCCTCCCTCACCGCGGAGGAGGCCGGTCTCCCCGACATCGCCCTCCTTGAAATTTCCATGCTCGAAAAGAAAAGGCGTATCTCCCTGAAAATTCCCCTTCCCGAGTATCTCGGATCCTTGTCCCGGATGTTCAAGGTACTCCCGCTTTCCCCGCCGATCGCTTCCTGCGCCATGGAGCTTGCATTGCCCCAAGGAGATCCCTTCGACCGGATTATCGCCGCAACCGCCATCCAGGCCCGCCTACCCTTGCTCACCCGGGATCGGCACCTCCGCAACCTCGAAGCCCTGTCCACGATTTGGGATTAAGATGGTGATGAGCCCCGGGGAAAGGGGCCGAACCGCTCGTAGCGAACGAGCGACAGCCGTTCGGACCACGCATGCCGAACCGCTATCGCGGGTTCGCTACCCCGTAAAGCAGCCCTCGCGGCGCGCTCCCTGCGCCGACTGGCAGGGGACCTCTTCCTTTCCCTCGCGCGAGGCGGCGAGGTCGGCGGCCCACGTAATAAACAACTGAGCGAGGCCCCGCCTTATGAGTCAGTCCTTGCGGCCGGTGGCGTTCGCCCATGCGTCGAGAATCCTGTCGTGAATCGCATTGTGCCCGTCGACGATCTTCATGCGGGACTCGTCCTGCCGGAACCAGTCGAGCGTCCGGCGGATGCCCGCCTGCCACGGGATGCGGGGGGTGAATTCCGGGACGAAGCGCTTGATCTTCGAATTGTCGAAAATAGCGGAGGTCGCTTTGTCGCCAAGGAGGTTGCCGACCTGGAAATCGTCGAGCGAAGCAATGAAGTCCGACGGCACATGCACGATATTGGCTTCACAACCCGCGGCGGCGGCGGCCTGCCTCCAGATCTCATCCCAGGTAAGGATTTCGTCGCTCGTGATGTGGAACGCGTGGCCTTCGGCGAGCCGGTTTCCGAGCAGCCCGACGAAACCGGGGGCGAAGTCTTCCGAGTGCGTCATTGTCCAGAGGTTGGTTCCGTCACCATGGACGACGACCGGCTTCCCTTTCTGCATCCGGTCGATCATCGTCCAGTCGTTCCAGGATCCGATGGCGAGCGGAATGACATGCTCGTAGGTGAGGGAGGGACGGACGATCACGCCCGGGAAATCCTCTTCCCGCCACGCTTTGATGAGGGTCTCCTCGCAGGCGATCTTGCGGCGGGCGTATTCCCAGTACGGGTTCTTCAGGGGCGTGCTCTCGGTGACGACCGGGTGGCGGAGCGGCTTCTGATAGACGCTCGCCGAGCTGATGAAAACATACTGTCCGCAGCGACCACCGAAGAGACGGACGTCCCGCTCGATGTCCTCCGGCTGAAAGGCGATGAAGTTGGCCACGGAATCGAATTTGCGGTCGCCGATCGCCGCCCGCACCGACGCCTCGTCGTTGATATCGCCGACGAGGGATTCGGCACCATCGATCCCGAAATCCTCCGGTTTCCGGTTGCCGCGATTGAGCAGAAACACCCGATGGCCCTGCGCGAGACAAAGCCGCGCGCAGGCCGAACTGATGTTGCCCGTTCCTCCAATAAATAAAATGTCCATGTTGCAATGTAGCACATCGGCGTCGGCCCTTCGCCGCCGAAATTGACATAAATACTGGATTATTGGATATCAAGTGAGGGCGTAAGCTCCTTTTTTCACCTTGCAAGTATTGAATTCAGTAACAACCCGTCTCTCCGAACAAGCCACTGAAATTAAATTTCCTATGACGAATTCCTTTTCTTTCCCGCGTCCTGCCGTCGCCCTTTCCGCGTTGTTGATCGCGATGGGTCCCGGATCGATTGTTGCCACTGCTGAGGCGGATCTGAATGCTGCTGATCGGCCGAATCTCCTGTTCGTGGTGCTCGATGACCAGGCACCGGGTTATGTGGGGGCCTACGGAGGGCGCACGCCGACACCCCACCTTGACCGTCTCGCGGAGGAAGGCGTCCGCTTTGACGCCGCGCAGTGTGTTGCCTCGATCTGCAATCCGTCCCGCTACACCCTGCTCACCGGGCTCTACCCGGGGCGCAACCAACGTGTGATCGAAGAGACTCCGAAGGGCGAGCCGTACTGGGTCAGCTTCAACGCCGACCTCACGGCGGAAGAACCGAGCATCGCCCGCGACCTTAAGCGGGCCGGCTACCGCACCGCCTACATCGGCAAGTGGCACAGCTCGTTCGAGGTCTTGAGAGATCTCCCCGATGTTTCGAAGCTCTCGGTCGACAACCCGGCCGACATGGACGTGCTGGCCGAGCGGCACGGCAAACTTTCCGAGCGGATCCGCGCCATCACCGGCTTCGATGTCGCCGATCGGATCATCATCGGTAACCTCGACAATCTTCACCGAAAGGGGCACCCCCTCGGGAACCACAACCCCGAATGGCAGACCGACGGCGCCATCTCCTTCATCCGCGAGACGGTCGAACGCGACGAACCCTTCTTCGTCCATCTCGCCTACACGATCACCCATACCCCGAGCAACCTCGACATCCTCGAGGCGGATCCCACGGTGACTCATGGCGGTCGGCTTGAAGAGCCTTTGGAGCTCCACGCCAAGCGTGAGACCGTGCTCGAACGGATGGCGGCGGCCGGCATCGAAACCGCGGAGGCGATTGCGGCGATCAACGCCGGCTCGATCCTCGCCGACGACCAGGTGGGCGCCCTTGTCTCCGCACTGGAAGCCCTCGGGGTCGCGGAGAACACCTTGATCATCGTGACGGCCGACCACTCCATCCAGGGCAAAGGCACCGCCTTCGAAGAGGGCATGCACGTTCCCATGATCGCCCGCTGGCCGGGGCGTTTTCCCGCCGGGACGGTCGTCGAGGATCCGGTGTCCTTCAGCGATCTGGTGCCGACTTGGCTCTCGGCCGCCGGGGCCGCTCCGCGTGAGACCGACGGTGTCGATCTCACGCCTTTGGTGAAAGGCGATGCCGATGCGCATCCCCCGGTTTTCGGCGAGATCGGTTATTTTCGCTCCGTTCTGTATGATGGCTTTCAATACGTTGCTTTCCGGCCCCCGCAGGCGATTCTCGACCGGATCGTGTCGGGAGAACTGGATACGGTCCTCGACAGCCGCCGGGGCGACGGAATCGGGATTTTCAGTCGTCTCAACCTGCTCTTCAAGCCGGCCATGTTCGAGCCCGACCAGCTCTATCATATCGAAACCGACCCTTTCCAGCGGCACAATCTCGCCGGCAATCCCGCCTACGCCGAGCGGCTGGCAATGATGAAGGCCCGCCTCGCCGAAATCACCGAGACCTTTGAACGTCCCTATCCGCTGGAAGTCCCGCCCGAGATGCTGACCAAGGCGTATGCGGACGCCGTTATCAACCGGAAGGCGGCTCTTGAAGACCGTATCTATTATCCCCAGGACTACGACGCCGACCGGATCTTCAATCTCAATTTGCGCGATCCTTTGCAGTAGGTGAGCCGGCCCGGATATTGCATCAACCTGCAAGCTTCCTCTGTAGCGAGTGCGGCTGAACGATATTTATCGGCAATCGGCAGGTGTTATGATGGTTTCGGTGCCTTTGAGGGCGAGTCGGCGAAGGGAATCCATCTAAACGTAGGCCAATGCCGCAAGGAGCAACCGCAACTGGTTGGCCCGGCCACCTCGAAGCGCTGGTACGGCTGCTGAACAGCTGTATCTGTTCCTTGCTACGGTTTTCCATGTCTCCGCGCGGACATCCGGTAAGGCTTCCCGAGAAGGAGGGAGTACCGGCAAGCGACCCCAGCGGCACCGTTCGGGCGTTTTGGTGTGGACGGCCCGCTTTCCCGGTCTACAGAGAAGGGGTCCCAGTTCTATGAGTGAACCACGCCTTGTCCCCCGCCCGCAATCCCTCCATCAGCGGATAGAGGGGTTCTCCGGCGAATGGCACACCGGCGAAATGATGCGCAGGCTGTATGCCACGGATGCCTCCGCCTACCAGGAGATGCCGCGCACGGTGGCGCTCCCGAAGACGGAAAAGGACCTGCGCCTTCTTATCAAGTTTGCCAACGAGGAGGGCCATCCGCTCATCCCGCGCGCGGCGGGGACCTCCCTTGCCGGACAGGTGGTCGGCGACGGCATTGTCGTGGATATTTCGCGACACTTCACCGACATTCTAGAAATCAACGAAGAGGAGGGCTGGGCCCGCGTGCAGCCGGGGGTCATCCGGAACGAGCTGAACATGGCGCTCGCGCCGAAGGGCCTCTTCTTTGGTCCGGAAACCTCCACCCAGAATCGCGCGATGATGGGCGGCATGCTCGGAAACAACTCCTGCGGCTCCAACTCCGTCCGCTTCGGAAGCACCCGCGACCACGTGCTCGAGATCCGCGGTCTGCTCAGCGACGGCAGCGAAGTGGTCTTCCGCGACCTTACGCCGGAGGAATTCGAAGCGAAATGCGAGGGCGATCCGCGTTCCCTCGAAACAAAAATATACCGGGACATCCGCGATCTTCTCGGCGATCCCGAGACACGGGCGCGGATTCGGAACAGCTACCCCGATCCATCCATCCCGCGCCGGAATACGGGCTACGCTCTCGACCTGCTCATGAATTGCGCCGCCTTCGGGGAATCGGACAAGCCGTTCAATTTCTGCAAGCTGATCGCCGGGGCGGAAGGCACGCTGCTCTTCGTCACGGAAATCAAGGTCCGCGCCCTGCCCCTTCCGCCGAAGAACAGCGCCCTCCTCTGCGCCCACTTCGAGAGCGTGGACGCATCGCTGCGCGCGAACCTTCTCGCCCTCCCCTACCAACCCTACGCCTGCGAGTTGATCGATCACTACATCCTCGAGTGCTCGAAGGCGAACATCGAGCAGCGCAGGAACCGCTTCTTCGTCAAGGGCGAGCCGGAGGCCATTCTCGTTGTCGAGCTGCGCGAGAGTTCCGAAAGCCGCCTCGCGGAACAGATGGAACGGCTCGTCGCGGAGCTGCAGGCGGCCGGCCTTGGCTACCACTTCCCCGTCCTGCGGGGGGAGGACACCAACCGCATCTGGGACCTTCGCAAAGCCGGTCTCGGCGTCCTTTCCGTCATGCCCGGGGATGCCAAGCCCGTTCCCGTCATCGAGGACACCGCCGTCAAGGTTGCCGACCTGCCCGCCTACATCCAGGAATTGAATACATCCCTCTCGCGGAAGTTCGACGTCGAGCTCGTGCACTACGCGCACGCCGGTTCCGGCGAATTGCATGTGCGCCCCATCGTCGATCTCAAAGAGGAGGAGGGCAACCGGACCTATCGGGGCGTCGCCGAGGAAACCGCGCGGATTGTGAAGAAGTACCGGGGCTCGCTCAGCGGCGAACATGGCGATGGCCGCCTCCGCGGGGAGTTTATCCGGTTCATGGTCGGCGAGGAGACCTACGCCCTCCTCGAACGCGTCAAACACACATGGGATCCCGGCAATCTCTTCAACCCCGGCAAGATCGTGCATACCCCGCCGATGCATACCCGTCTGCGCTACACCCCGGGACAGCCCGCGCGGGACATTCCCACCGTTTTTGATTTCTCCGCAACCCGCGGGGTTCTACGCGCGGCGGAACTCTGCAACGGCTCCGGTGACTGCCGCAAAACCCACCTCTCCGGCGGGACGATGTGTCCGAGCTACATGGCGACGCGGAATGAAAAGGACACGACGCGGGCGCGCGCGAACATTCTCCGGCAGATCCTGACCGCATCGGACGCCTCCAATCCGTTTGACAACGACGAGATCCACGAGGTCATGGACCTCTGCCTCTCCTGCAAGGGCTGTAAATCCGAATGCCCCTCGAATGTGGATGTCGCCAAGCTTAAAGCCGAATTTCTGCAGCACTTCCACGATGCCCGGGGCATTCCCCTGCGCACGCGGATGATCGCCGGCTTCACCTTTTCCAGCCGCCTCGCCTCCAAAGTCCCCTGGCTCTGGAACGGCCTCTTCGGCACGACGCCGGTCCGCCGCATCCTTAATCGGATCGTCGGGTTCGCCCCGGAACGGTCAATCCCGAAGGTGCATGGAATGACCCTCGAAAAATGGTACAAGCGCCGGCGCAACGGCGCGGGGAGGCCCGCCCGCACCCGGGTCGTCTATCTCTTCAACGACGAGTTCACCAACTACAACGACGCTTCCGTCGGGCGGGCCGCTTTCGAGCTTCTCGAGGCCCTCGGCTACGAGGTGCGGATCCCGCGCCACCTCGAAAGCGGCCGGGTCTACCTTTCCAAAGGGCTCGTGCGAAAGGCCCGCGCCATCGCCATCCGCAATGTCAACCTCCTCAAGGACTGCATAAGCGAAGATTCCCCTCTCGTCGGCATCGAGCCCTCCGCCATCCTCGGCTTCCGGGACGAATACCCCGAACTCGTTCCCGAAGAGCTTCGCCCCCAAGCGCGCCGGCTCGCGGGGAATTGTCTCCAGTTCGATGAGTTTTTCATGCGGGAGGTCGATGCCGGGAACATAACCCGCGACAGGTTCCAGTCCCGGCCGCAGGAGATCCACCTCCACGGACACTGCCACCAGAAGGCCCTCGCCTCCATCGTGCCCACCCGACAAATGCTGGCCTTCCCCGAGGGCCACAAGGTGCGGGTCATTCCTTCCGGTTGCTGTGGAATGGCCGG